>NZ_JAQMSY010000074.1:0-12570 GCF_028329095.1 Microcystis sp. CS-574 | reverse complement strand
GGGGTGTGGGGTGTGGGGTGTGGGGTGTGGGGTGTGGTGTGGGGAGAATAAATAAAAATGGTTCTTCCGAACTTACACTGTAGAAAATTCCTCAAGCTCCTTCTCTGCACAGCAAGGCTCTAAAGTTGATAAATATCAATCTAACAAAAACTCAAAGTCTTAGTGTACAAACTTTACAAGCATGAGTTATTGATAGTTTTACATGACAGGTTCGGTAGAGCCATAAAAATAATCTCCCGTCTCCTATCTCCTAACTCCTGACTCCTGAATCCTGATAACTGATTAAGTACCTAAGCAAAATTAATTACACATATCTAACCCCCTCCTTGCCTCTTGCCTCTTGCCTTTTGCCTTTTGCCTTTCTTCACTAGGAAATTTATTTTGCACGACTACTTATTGATAACTGATTATTGATAACTCTCAATTACTTGACGAAAATCGCTTTTTTGTTTGACTCCGCGCATTTCCTTGACTAATTCCCTGTCCTTAAAGAATTGTACCGTGGGAGTCCCAGTTACTTGACCCATTTTGGCAATTTCCAGGTCAGCTTCGATGTCAATTTCCACAAAATAAATTTTGCCATCGTACTCATCGACCACTTTATCTAAAATCGGTTTCAGGGTTTTACAGGGGCCACAGGTGGGAGAAACATATTTTACCATTAACAAGCGATCGCCGTCGTGGAATAATTTCCGCAAAGCATAACCCCCAACGTGACGGGTTTTGTGAATATCAAAAGTTTCCTCCGTATCGGCCGGCGTTTCGCTAACGGTTTTCGTCTCGTAATGTTCAGAAGTGGCTGATTGACGGTATTCTTGGATTAAATTATGCTCCGATAACCATCTTTCTGCCAATAACGCCGCCATACACCCCGTACCTGCGGCAGTGATTGCCTGACGGTATTCGTGGTCCTGCACATCTCCGGCGGCAAAAACCCCCTCGACGCTGGTAGCAACAGTCCCCGGTTTGACTTTCACATAACCCACCTCGTCTAATTCTAGTTGTCCTTGGAATAGGGAAGTATTGGGAGTGTGACCGATGGCATAAAATAACCCTCTAACGGCTAATTCGCTGATTTCTCCCGTTTGCGAGTTTTTAATGCGTAGTCCTGCCATTTTACTGCCTGTACCGAACACATCCAGTGCTTGGGTGTGAAAATGAACGGTAACTTTCGGATTATTTAACACCCGGTCCTGCATTGCTTTCGAGGCACGCATCGCTTCCCCGCGTATCAATAAATGGACGTGAGAGCCGTATTTAGTCAAATATACGGCTTCTTCGGCTGCCGAGTCACCGCCACCAATGACGGCCAGGTTTTCCTCTCTAAATATCGGTGTAGCACCGTCACAGATAGCACAAGCGGAAATGCCGTTACTCCAGAATTGGGCCTCGCTGGGTAATCCTAAGCGTTTGGCAGTGGCTCCCGTGGCGATAATAATACTATTGGCCTTAACTTCCCGGTCTGTGGAACGAATGGTAAAAGGACGCTGACTTAAATCCACCGAGATAACATCTTCGGTATAGCATTGGGTCCCCCATCTTTCGGCCTGTTCCTTCATTCTTTCCATCAGCTTCGGACCGGTGATTCCTTCGGGAAAACCGGGGAAATTTTCTACTTCTGTGGTGGTCATCAATTGTCCCCCCGGAATACCTCCCGCTTGGAAACCCTCAAACATCAAGGGTTTTAAGTTCGCACGCGCCGCATAAATCGCCGCCGTATATCCCGCCGGTCCCGAACCAATAACGACTAAATTCTCGACAGTCATAACCGTAAATGCAACTCATAACGACTACGCTTTTTAGTATAGCAGAATCGCGTGGGAAAGTTGACGGTTTGATCGAGGGGAAAAGAGGCCAGAGCGAGAGCGATCGCCTGAATTACGGTAAATCTGTAAAGATTCCTAACAAAGCTCTACAGGAACAGGGATTTTACTGACATCAATGATAGGCTTAAATCGATATCTTCGAAAGTAGAGTTTGGATGAGGTCGGTGGATAGTTCACGGTCGATCTGACTAACTGAATCGATGTATTTGCTGTCGGCATAACTATAGCAGTTCTCACACCTGGGTGGCACATTTAAACCTTGGCTAATTAAGCTTTTCAGCATCGATAATGTACCTCTTGCGAACAGGAAACGCTATAGATGCGGGCGTTGTTTTTCATTACTACCCAAGGAAAACGAACAATGTCTCTTTTCTCTATTCTTCAACTCATTATTGCTTTAGTCTTCATCTATCTAATCTTATCCCTCGTCAGCAGTCAACTACAAGAAGCCTTCGCAGGATGGCAAGAGTTTAGAGCGAAACGGTTGAAAGAATCGATCTTCCAATTATTAGGGGAAGAAAAGTTAATATACCAATTACTAGGAAAAGCGCAAGAAAAATGGTATTGGGATACCGATAAACAAAAACTTGACAAGATCACTGATAATCTTACTGGTAACTTTTTTTACATTGATAGTAACCAAGATAAAATCCCAGTTCCTGATGATAAAATTCGTCAGGAAAATCTAAAGGCTTTTGTCTGGCTAGATGGCTCAACTCTAATCGACCGCTCTAAAACTATCAATTCCGAGGGTAAGATCGAGGAAACACTCACCAAATGTGAGCTTCTAAAAGTGCAAGATAGTCAACTGGGATTATTTCAGGGTCAACTGATTCCTATTGACAAAAATCAAATATTCAGAGAAGCGAACGGCACGTATATTTGGGTTGAAGAAAACACCAAAGAAATCATCAACTCTGCGATAAAAATTACCAAAAGTACGGAGGAAGATGATGGAAGTGTCATAATTCCCGTTCAGCCATTAGAAGTTTTCACGATCGCTATCGGTCAATCATTACAAAATGGACAACCCTATTACACCAACGATCAAAGTCAAGTATTCACGGTCTCCGCACATCGCTTTGAAGAAAATGGAAAACCTTTTGTTTGGGTGAGAGAAGACGATAGTAAAGTGATCGCTTCCGATAATGTAGAAGCGGTACCTGGTGAAAGTTCGGGACATCTCAAAGGAGATCCGACCATTCCAGTCAAAAAACGGGATGTTTTCACGGCAATCCTAGCAAAAAATTCTCCATTAACCGAAAGAGAGAATTTTTATATCGCCGATTATGACGGAGACAAACTAATTAAAATCTCGGAACAATATCGAAAAATAGTCAATAATAAACCCGTAGTATTACTGCAAAAAAACACACATAAACCGATCCCCGCTGCCGATTCTTGGGTATTCGATGTTGCCACAAGTACAGTAACCGCAACGGTTAAACGGTATCCCGCTTATGTCCTAAAAAGTGGCGGTAATGATCAATTTGTTTATCTATCTAAGGATAACGAGTTAGTTCCTGTAGAAGATGGGCAACTCTTCGATCGATTCCTGTGGATTAAAGACAGCAATGGAGAGCCAGTATCTCGATCGGAAGAAAAGAATATAACGATTGATCCCCAGAATTCCAAGATAGGAAAATTGACAGGGACTCAACAACTAGAGCGGAGAACAGCTTTTCTGATCCAAGAAAAGCCCACTCTTTCGCTGACCCAAAAGCTTTATGAAAATCTACTATTCAAGTCTCTAAATCAGAGTACAACGGGAGTTTATGGATACTGGATCGTCGGATTACTGTGTGTAGTATTTGGAGGACTTTCTGCCCTAGGCAAAAACAATCTTTGGCTCACCATTATCATGTTTGTATTAGGGGTAGTCTTTCTGGGATGGGCGCTTTACGATGGCAAAGACTACTCCAAAGATAAAAAAGTCTTCTCCACAGATAAAAAATGGCGGAATCTGCGAGTTTCCCAGGGACCTAGTTATGTAGAACCCACGAGTTTATTCGCCGAAGCACTAATCGCGACTGTCCAAGAAAATCTAGGAACCGATGATCGAGGGCAACAGATTCAGTTAACGGAAGGGGATACGATGGATGATTTGATCACAAAACTAGCAAAACTGAATTGCTATCCTCCCGCTATCTCCATGCTAATCGAGATTGCCAAAACCGTAAAATTAGAAGGAGATAATCCTACACTACCGAAATATAAAGAGAAACTCACTAAATTATTTGAAGCATCGCAACAGCGGTCTTTGGGAGTGTATACGAGAAACGCTACTGGAGTCGCTTTTTTAGTCGGTTTACTCATCGCTATCATTGCCAATGCCGATACTATTCACATGGTGAATGTTCTGGCGAGAAATCCTCAAATTGTCGCAGCAATTACTGAGTCGATCACTCAGAAAAATCCTGATTTCACCAAACTATCTCCCGCAGAACAGCTAGAAGAGATGAACAAGCTTACGGAAGTTACCGCTCCTCTGCCTATCGGCTGGGAACTATCTTCTCTCACCTCAGATTTACAGAAAGTTGCCCAACAGTTAGAGGAACAATGCTTTACTACAGAGATAACCAGTCCAACGCAGCAAGATTTGAGTCATAAAATAAAACCTTGCTTGATTAGCTTAAGCGATCGACGACAAGAAATCGATTCCATTATTCCAGTTCCCACAGACAGTTCTCCGAAACCCATTATCAATAGCCTTGATACAACCAAGAACTGTTTAAAAGACAAAGCGAAAAAACTTGATCAATGTTTAAGGGATTTTTATACCCTGCTGAAAACCGAACGCGAAAAACTTCAAAAGATAGTGACCATCCAAACTCTTAGTAATCCGGGAGGACAACCTACCCTACAGATCCAAAAAACTATCGATAAACAAGGGGGATGGCTGCGAGTTCTTTTCGGTTGGCTGATCACGGCGATCGCCCTGAGTATGGGAGCGCCTTTCTGGTTCGATCTATTGGGTAAAATTATGAATGTGCGTAATGCGGCGAAATCGTTAGATACTCCAAAACAGCCTGGAAAGGCTAAATAAACCATAATCCCGCAACTCTGTTACCGGGGGTTCCATCCCGCAAAATCCCCGGTGAATTGTGCCAAAGATAACAACCGAATCCGGGGAGCTTCGCGTATCGAATCCCGCACCGATGACGTATTATAACCCCAATCGGCTAAATATAAGCCCACATCCTTTAAATCTGCTTGTTGCTCCACTAATTCCAACGCATCGAGACGATCCTCGACAAACCACAAATTAGCGGGAGATTCGGGTAAATTAGCCAGTATTTGCTGAATAGTCAGGTATTTTGGCTGTTTAATTTCCTTGCCAATTAATCTCGCTGCGGGAAAATTAATTGCTACTTTTTGTAACAATTGCTTGACAAAACGGCTTTCTTTGGTAGTGATGATATAAACCAAAAAATCCGAGTCTAAAAGAGAGGCCAGGCGATCAATCGCAGGTTGATAAAATTGATGTAAGGCTAACCAAGACTCTAGATCCGACTCAATCCATTGATCCCTAAGACCATCGAGAGCATTTGAGAGAACTTTTTTCGCTATTTTATCCCTTTCTAGCAGATTTTGTCGAATTAACGGCCAATTATTTAAAGCTTCCTCGTCGGGAATATCGAGAACGAGCGATCGCAACAGTAAAGGCATTTCCCAACCGGTTTCGATAACGGGACGAAGTTGCGAAAACCTCGGGAAAAAATCCTCGGGAATTATTTCCGGCCAAAGGGTTTCATAGGTGCGTTTGCTAATCTGAAAATACTCGATCATGCCATCACAAAGAACACCATCAAAATCGAGTGCTAGAATACGGGGGGATTGATTCATAAATGCTGGTTTAATCTCAATAATGGCAGTATAGCGCAGCTATTAGCTATTCTTTGCTTCATCGTTGACATAACATAGCTGTCTGATGATTTCAGTGACAGAATTTTTTAATCCCTCTACATGAATCCAGCCTACATATACAGCATATACAATATTTTGATGATTGTCCTGTATATAAACATGATGCACACGATATAAATCTGAGCTTAAATAAATATAACCACTGGCATCTTTGAATTTACCTTCTAGTAATATTTTTTCTTTTAAAGGTTTCATTTTTACCACATCTTTAGTCACCCCAGATATTTTGGCTATTCTTTCTATGGCAAGAGCAACACAAGTGTTATGACTGTAACTATTACCATGATTATAATCCTGCTGATTAAAATAAATTGTCTCTACGATATTTTTAGCCACTTTATCTGATGCTAGGTAATAGGTATGAGCATTAAGGGAATTTAAGACAACGGCAGCAATTTCTACAGAATCAAAAATATTGCTGGTCGCTTCTAGATAATAATCGCTTATCAAAATCTTGGATACATCGTTTATAGAATCAAAAAGAGGACGAATTGGATAAGCAATAATATCGGAGGAATTGATCAGATTATTCCAGCGCAAACGCTGGCCTTGATGCTGGCTAATAAATTTTTCAATTTGATTGGTATCAATGCCTAGAGTTAAATTTAAAAATGGGATCGGTGAACCCATTGTTGTTACACTAGATAGGGAAACTTTGCCCCGTTCTTTACCGATAAGATCACGAATTTCATGAGCGGGATCTTTAGGATCAAAACGCTCAGAAAATAACAGATCCCAAAGGATTACAGTACCCAAAGAATGGGCGACTATATGTAATTCGGTTTCCTGGGGATAAGCTTGAACAAGATCGATTAATTGGTCGGCAATAATGCGGCGAATTTGTTTTCCTCGATCACTGCCTAAATAGCTAAATGCGTCACCGATAAAATAAGATAAATACTCTTTTCTAAAATTTTGATAGCGAAAGGATTGCTCGGGGTTAAAATTACTATTTTTCTGTTTTTGTGTCTGTAATTCTTGGTCTATATCTCGCCATAATTTTTCGGTTCCTTTGAGAACATTTCCCCAAAATCCTGCATAACAGTAGGGAATAATCTGATTTTTGCGTTTACATTCTTCTTCAATTAGTTTAATTAATTTATTGGCATAACTAGCGTCTCTTGTGGCCACTCCATGAATAAAGTAAATCAGCATAATAGATTTATCTCAATAAGCGGTGATCGGAATCTCTCTTAATATACCCTTCTAGCTTCAGAAAAATATCAGTATGGAGCGAGATATAGTAATATATAATTAATTAATGCGATTTGTCAAGAGATGGTGGAGTGATTATTTAGGTTCTCTCTCGACTGACCAATCCTCTGAGGATAATCCCATAGTTTCTACTACTTTTACACAAAAATAGTAGATATCTTTGGCCGAGAAATTAGTTTCTACTATAAAAACATTATTTTCAAGTTTTTGAGGTCGGCGAAATTTTGTATCATCTTTCGATAAAAAGCGAGGAAACTCTAGCACAATCTCTTGAAACTTTTCAGGGTCTAGATCGTAGAGAGTATTCAGAGTACAAATTAGTACATCTTTCCAAGTTTTAACTGTTTGTTGTTTACCACGAATAATTAGTTTTTTGGGTTTTGTATCCTTGACAGATGCAGTTTCATTGACTGGCAGCGAATCATCGCCAAAATAACTCCAAATTTTTATAACACGGTCGGCCAAATATTCAGCACGTTGTTCGATATCTTCTTTTTGCCATGAGTTAATACTATCAAAGTATTTATTGATTTCGAGATGGCTTTTATGGAGTTCTTCTTTCTTGTGAGAAAAATCTTTATCCGCCAGTTCTCCATTATAAGCCGTCAGGGTTAAATTACCTAAAGTATGCACAAGAAGTTGATGGGTAATATCTGCATCTGTTCCTAAATAATCCCTCCACTTATCATTTAATTTTTGCGGCATAATATGTTCAATAGTCAGGCGAGAATCACTTAAATCTACAGTTTCTCGATGACCAAAAGATTCTTCGATCGCACCGAGAATAATTTTCGCTTTTTCGCTGCGATTTCCTCCGTATAGTTTGATGGTGATTAACTTTTCTTTAAAATCATTATCTTTTGGGTAGTCTTTCTTTTGAAGAGAGATTTTTAATCTTTTAATAAAAGGTTCAGAGTTTAAAGCAGCATCTTTCTGAACTTGGGAATATAGTAAAGCAAAAGTTTTATTAAGTCCGCGGGTCTGAATACCACAAACAAAACGACGGACAAGAAAGTTTTCAAGGGTTTTTAAAACCTCTATAAAGTCCTTTTCAGATAATTTGCTATTTCCCCAGTCATCATAACAATTTAAAAGAAATGGATAGATAGTAGAGACCTCTAGACCTTGGAAAGAATCGAGATATTTACGAATACTAGAATTATTTTCCAGCTTGGGAGTGATTAGTTTGGCATAATACATGGAAAATGTATATAAGTCCTCTATATAGAGAGCGGGATTATTATCAGCTAGTTTATTTTTAAAGGCAGAATAAATTTCGTTATTTCTAATTTCTGCCCCACTTTTTGACAAATAGTGACGGATAAATTCTGTTAAATTATCTCCTAATTTTTCCTGCATCGGCAGCCAGTATCTATCATATAGTGTCTGTTGCTCCTCTTGACGAACGTTCATAAATAAATGATTACGAATTAAATCGGCCTCAGTTAAAGGCTGCCCCGTGGCATTCAAACTTTCAAATACTAGGTAGGGATCGTCGTCATTACCAAGAGTTATATTGACCAAAGATAAGTGATTACAGATAACTTCTGTTAGTTTAGCTAACGAATATGATTGTTCATTAATCTTTCTTTTAAAAAAGAAATAACACTGGGATATGGTATTTTCTTTGTCGATGATTTTGCCACGGATTACAGACTGAAAATATTCTAGGTCTAACTGAGTAGGTTGAATTTTAAAGTAATCAGAACCTTTTTTAAAGGGATTAACAAGAAATGTTTTGTCAATTTCTGCGCTTAAATCCTGTTCTTGTTGGTCTTTCGCTACGTCTCGCAAAGCAGCAAAGAGCAGAAAAATAGTCGTTAAACGTTGCTGTCCATCAATTAGCAGATATTTATTGACCACGCCGGAGTTAGGCGAAACTTGAGTTTTAACTATCGAACCCATAAAATGGGGACGAGGGTTTTCTTGACCGTACAAATAGCTTATGTCATCCCATAAATCTTCCCAATCTTTCTTTTTCCAACTATAAGTGCGCTGAAATAGTGGAATTATATATTGTGTATTGCCTTGAATAATTTCTTGAAGAGTAACTACCGATGCTTGCATAGGGGCTAGTATAGGAAGATTGACTGATTATTCCTAGTATTTATCACTCTAACACAGCAATTTGGCACTGTCTAGGATCCTGGCGGTTGGTTACGCATTGCTAACCCAGCCGACAAATTGCTATATAATACAAATGCCCGCTATTATAGAATTATATTTTTCCCTTTTAACTTAGTCTTATGGTTTCGCAACTAGATAAAACTAACGTCACTGAAATTATCTACCCCGATAGCGATAGTCAACCTATGGCCGATAATACCTTGCAATTTCGTTGGATCACAACAATTAAAACTAATTTAGACTGGCTATTTCGCGAGCAGTCTGATGTCTTTGTTGCGGGGGATTTACTTTGGTATCCCGTGGAAAATGATAATAAACTGCGTCAAGCGCCGGATATCATGGTGGTTTTTGGAAGACCAAAAGGGGAAAGAGGTTCCTATCGACAATGGCTAGAAAATAACGTTAGTCCCCAGGTGGTTTTTGAAATCCTCTCTCCGGGTAACACCCTCACGGAAATGGCCAAAAAACAGCTATTTTATCAGCGTTATGGGGTCGAGGAGTATTATCTTTATGATCCCCATAAAAACGATGCCAGTGGTTGGATAAGAGGGGAAAATCAGCTAGAAATTCTGGAAACTCTCGATAATTGGGTTAGTCCCCGTTTAGGTATTCGGTTTCAGTTGGGGGAACCAGAAATGTTGCTTTTTTATCCCGATGGACAAGCTTTCACCAGCTATAACGAGGAAAAACAACGAGCGGAAAGATTAGCCAATAAACTGCGGGAATTGGGCATTAATCCCGACCAAATCTGAGAGGCTGTTTCTTGGCTACTATTAAAAACGGATTTGCTCTGAGAGTGCCTATTGACTAGAGGTAATACCGCGCTGACGTAATTGGTCGATAAAAAATTCTTCTAGGGAAGCACGAGCTAAATTAAGACTGATCAAGCGAACATCCATACTAGACAGGGCAGCCAGAAAAGCATCGGGTTCTCCCTGTAGTTGTCCGTGCCAACAATTATCGCGCCAATGCAAACCGAGGAGCCATTGCTGTAGTTGCTCCTCCCCACCACCTTGAACAATCACCTGATAGACATCAGCACGACCGAGAATTTGGTCGAGGGAACCGACACAGAGTAATTCTCCCCGGGCCAACAGGGCAATGCGATCGCAAATTTGTTCCACATCGGAGAGAATATGAGAGTTAAAAAAGATGGTTTTCCCCTGTTGTTTGAGGGATTGAATAATTTCTCGCACCTGATAGCGACCGATAGGGTCCAGTCCCGACATCGGTTCATCGAGAAAGACTAATTCAGGATCATTGATTAATGCTTGAGCTATACCGATCCGTTGCATCATTCCCTTAGAATACTGACGCAATTGCTTTTTCTGGGCAGTTTTGCGGTCTAATCCCACTAAATCCAATAATTCAGGAATGCGTTTTTTCTGCACAGAAGAGGGAATCTTAAAAATGCTGGCGATTAATTGCAGGAATTCCCAGCCGGTGAGATAGTCGTAGTAGTAGGCATTTTCAGGAAGATAGCCGATGCGTTGCCTGACCGAGCGATCGCCAATTGGTTGACCGAGAATCAAGGCCCGTCCAGAAGTGGGTCGGACAATCCCCAAAAGGGTTTTTAAGAGCGTGGTTTTACCGGCACCGTTCGGGCCTAATAATCCAAAGGTTTCGCCCTCATGGACAATTAAAGTACAGTTTTTCAAGGATTCGATTTTCTTATTTAACCAGAATCCCGTCCGATAAGTTTTTTGTAAGTTTAACGTCTCTAGCACCGTTTGACGGCTGGTATTCGTCATTGTTTTGGAATCATCTCTCCGACACTTTGCCTTTATTATCCCCAAATTGTCAGCAGTAATGTCAACGGTATCAAAATAGCCCAGTTTTGGAACCCAGAAAAATTCCAACCGGTCTTGAGAAGCGGTATCAGTGCAGTTCTGGGCTATTGCCAGCTTTCTTCTCTGGCATTGGTGTGCATTAGCCGCTAAAATCTGTTAGACAGATAACGTTGACACTTGAGCGGCAACTGGTACAATAGTGCGAACGCTTACACAAACACAGCATGAAACAACTCCTCAATTGCCTTAATTCCCTGACAGTGGCCAGTGTAGCCACTATCGCTTTGGCCTACCCTGGCATCGCTCAAGTTAATCTGTCTGTTTATCCCGCTCCTTCCTCATCGAACGAATCCATCGAATTATACGTTCCCCCGCCAGAAAACAATAACACCAATAATAATACCTGTACTCAATTGATTGGGGCAAATATCGATAAAATTATCAGTCAAGCTCCCAATCAGTGGGGTATATTAATCGAATCTATCGATCGCCAAACGGTTATTTATAGTCATAACGCCGATCGCTATTTTATCCCTGCTTCTAATACAAAGTTATTTACCACGGCTGCCGCTTTACAAGCGATGAACCCGGAAACGACAATTCAAAAAAAATCCCTGCGCGATTGGGTGAATATCACTAATCAGAGAAGTAATAATTTCTACGCTGACACTCTTTTTCGCTTTATCGGCGGTTCTAAAAGTGTTACTGCCATCTTGGCACAATTGGGCATCGATCCCAGTGGTTTTCGTCTAGCCGATGGTTCGGGATTATCCCGCCGTAATAATGCTACTCCCCGCTCGATCGTGGAAATTTTGCGGGTGATGTATTATTCTCCTAATCGCGATACTTTCTATGCTTCCTTACCGGTAGCGGGAATTAGTGGCACCCTGAGAAACCGAATGCGTCAGACGGCCGCTACTGGCACAGTTTACGCTAAAACTGGCACTCTTACCGGTGTGCGGGCCCTATCGGGTTATCTAGAAAACCCCAACCAAGAACCGATGTTATTTAGCATTATCGTTAATAATCAACGGGTTTCCGGACAGGCTCTGGTGAAAGCGATCGATACTATTGTTCTACAGATGACCGAATCTCGTTCCTGTCAAGCTCAATAGACATCTGCTAAAAATCCCCTGTCTCCCGACTCCTAACTCCTGAATTCTTCTCTATGCAAGAGGTCTAATCCCGGGGCGATTCTCGCGAGTCAATCCGATTTTTTTTGCGGAACTGATGGCCAAATTCCCTTAACCCGAGATGGGGTTAATAATAGCCATAATCTGCTTCAGTTTGGGTTTGGGTTTGGGGGGAGAGATATTCAAAATTAGAAGGATCTCGCAGAAAACGAAATATTTCTTCTTCGAGACGATGAATCAGATAGGGTTCTATGGAACTAGAATCGCGTAAACAGGCTAAATAGCCTTCAACGTATAGCCGGATCTCATCAAAACGCGAGCCACGGTGCCAAAGATCCACCATGTCATCGGTTAGTCTTTGATAGTAACGAATGGATTGGGTATCTTGGAGCATGGGCAGTAGAACAAAAAAAAGAGAGTGGGGGTAAGTGTTTATGGATCATCGTAGGGAGAATTGCTTCGGTCCCCGATATCTCTATTGTACCCACCAAATCGGCAAAACACAGGCGAGGGAATTTTCAGTGATCAGTAAAGGGTGTGGGGTGTGGGGTG
>NZ_JAQMSY010000073.1:0-4703 GCF_028329095.1 Microcystis sp. CS-574 | reverse complement strand
TGAGACGAGTAGCACTTAACGCTCTTAACCAGGAATCCACTTACCGACGTAGTCTGGCACAAAAAAGTAAACGGACGGCCATGGATAATGACTATATGATGGCTGTGCTGAAAGCCTTTTGTCAAGCCTAATTGAGATGCTTTTACCCTGCTTGGAACTGGGAAAAAATCTATCTACTTCTATATAGATTTTTCCTTCCCATTCAGCCTTATATTTCAACATGGTACAGAATTGACCCCAACCAGCATCACTAATTGATTTTGCTAGTTTAGGGTTTTTGACCATGTTTCTGACTGCCAGATTTTCTACCACTATGACTTGGTTTTCGTCAACTAATTTACGACTTAGTTTGTGCAGAAAATCTTCACGACAACGAAGGATTTTAGAGTGAACTTTAGCAACTTTAACTCTAGCTTTATTTCGGTTGTTAGAGCCTTTTTGCTTGCGGCTTAGTTTCTTTTGTCTCCTCGCTAATCTTTGTTCGTACTTACGATAGTATTGAGGATTCCCGTGTTTAGTCCCATCTGATGTAATAGCAAAATGGGTTAGTCCAACGTCTATGCCGACAGCTTTTCCTTCTGATGATTTTTGGGGTAAATCCTGACCATCATCATAAAGACAAGATGCGAAATATTCTCCTGATGGATTAACTGAAACCGTAACAGACTTTAAGTCTCCCTCTGGTTGCCGTGAAACTTGGCAATAGACTTCACCAATTTTAGGTAATACCAGAACATCATTTTTTAACTTACAGTGTTGAGGAAATCTAATCGACTGCCTATTTTGCTTTTTCTTGAAGTTAGGATATTTAGCTCTACCTTCAAAGAAATTAAGGAAAGCACTAGAAAGATTTAAAGCTGCTTGTTGTAATACCTGCGATGGTACTTCGCTTAACCACTCATACTCTTTTTTTAGGTAAGGCAGCTGCTTAATTATTTCGTTTCTGCTTAATCCTTTTCCAGTTTGCTTGTAAGTTTCGGATGTTAAGTTTATAGCGTAATTGTAAAACCATCTAGCACAGCCAAACGACTTGGCAAGCAAAACTGATTGTTCGCTTGTCGGATAGATTCTCTACTTGAACGCTTTTAGCATTTTGCTTACCAAACTACATTTACTATGGTAAGCTATGTGAGCAACAATGTCAAGCCGTCCTCCGCTATGCTAAAGGACGGGGTTTTAGACCCAAATTTTCGATAAGCTATTGACATTTTAGCTCGAAAATCAGCTTGATAAATGGCTCCATTAGCCTCGGCAATGTTAGCCCCGATTGAAGTGCCACTCCTTAATAGCTGTTTTGACAAAACATATTCTTGTTTAGTCTCACACAAATATTTATAGCCTTTAACAATCCTAAGGGCAAATTTATAAGCTTTGTCATAAACTTTACTCTCCATCTGTTTGCCCCGCTACTGATTACTGATTACTGATTACTGATTACTGTTTTTCTCCCTGTTTATGGGGTAAAAAGAAAGCATCGAGGGGATCTGGGATGGGTTTAACCACTGCGGAGGGTTTGGGGGGAATCGCTTCCGCGACGGGTTGCGCGGGGGGATTGGGTTTAACGGGGGTAACGACGGGAGTTTCTGGGGGTTTTGTTTCAGCTGCGCTGGGAATTGTCACCTGTCGGGGATTTTCCAGGGGTTTAGTGGAGACTGGGGGAGAATTATTTTCTGGGGGTTTAACTTCTGAGGTGGGGGAAGGTTTAATTTCTGGGGACGGGGAGGGAGTAGGAAGAGAATTAACCGCTACTGCATCCATCTGTTCTAATTCCACCACATACAATTCGTTAACGGTTTGGGAACCCTGGGGAATAGCTTCAAAGTCAATTTTGCCCTTAATGACGATTTCTTCGCCTTGACGGGGTAATTTATTGCTATTGGTGCGAATCCAAATCTTACCAGACCCATCCTGCAAAAGATAGGCTCCTCCCGCTAAAAAAGGGGCATAATTGCTCACAGTTCCCCTAAGATAAACTAAAGCACCTTTTGGTTTTTCCTGTAATTGCTCGATCGCTGTTAGGGGAGGATCACCGATGTAGGGAACGGCAATACCGAGGTCAGCAAGGGTACTACAACCGAATAACCCTAGCAATAACAATAAACTGCTGATGCGCCCTAGACGAGTCTGGATAGACATTCTTGCTTTAACCTTAACGAGTGCGATTAGCCAATCTTTTTGACCATAGAATGGATCCGAAAGATTTTTGTTCTCGGTATATCATAGAATGTCCGTAACTACTTGCCAAATTCTCGACGGGAAAGCCTTAGCTCAAAAAATCCAGCTTGGTCTAGGAGAGCGCATCCAGACGCTAAAATCTCCAATGGGAAGACCTCCGGGGTTAGCGGTGTTGATGGTGGGGGATAATCCTGCTAGTGCCGTTTATGTACGCAATAAGGAGAAAGCTTGTACTAAAATCGGCATGGCCTCTTTTGGTCGTCATTTTCCTACCGATACAAGTGAACTAGAAATTTTAGCGGAAATTGTCCGTCTCAATCAAGATGAGCGGGTGGACGGGATTTTAATTCAATTACCTTTACCTAAGCATTTAGACGCGGTTTCCCTTCTCTACCAAATTGACCCGAAAAAAGATGCTGATGGTTTACATCCTCTCAATTTAGGCGGTTTAGTGCGGGGTGAGGACTGTATCCGCAGTTGTACTCCTGCGGGGGTCATGGCACTGCTGAAAGAATATAATATTCCCATAGCTGGTAAGCACGCGGTGGTACTGGGTCGCAGTATTCTAGTGGGGAAACCTTTAGCTTTAATGTTATTGGAGGAAAACGCTACGGTAACTATTGCTCACTCGCGCACGGAAAATCTGGCAGAAATAACCAGAAGTGCTGATATTTTAGTACCTGCGGTCGGTAAAGCGAATTTAATCACCCCGGATATGGTAAAACCTGGTGCGGTAGTGGTGGATGTGGGTATTAATCGCGTCGCTGACCGTTTGGTGGGGGATGTGGACTATGCTGGAGTTTTAGAAGTAGCTAGTTATCTTACTCCTGTACCGGGTGGTGTCGGTCCGATGACAGTGGCAATGTTATTAAAAAATACCTTGTTAAGTTACGAACGCAAGTTATAAATCCTCAGCTACCAGCTATCAGCTATTCAGTGATTCGGCTCTCTTGGATTCGGTAGGTAAAATCTATTCTAAAATACAGTCCTGCTGGTGAGTGCATGGAACGAACCACGAAGACACAAAGGACACAAAGATTGATCACTTCTATATAAGTTAAACTTATCACACAAAGAATAAGAGGGCTGTAATTCTACCGATACAATCCTTGATTTTTTTTTAACTATGTTGGTAGAATTTTGCAAAACTGGATAGACTAGGAGCTTTTCGGTCATGATCTTTATTATCCCGATTATTCTTGGTGCGGCGGCCTTAGTTACTGCTGGTGTGGGAGTTAGTGCGGGTGCTAATGGTGTCTCTAAGCTACAAAAGGCGGAAAAAATTGGCAAAAGTGCCGAACAAAGATATAAAAAAGCCAATAAATCCCTAGAAAAAAAGTTTCAAGCTACCCAAAAATTTGCGGAAGAATACGGTCAACTGCAAATTAATGTCAAAATCAACACTATCGGCAGATTTATTAAGTTTATTAGCAGAATTGATCAAAGAATAGGTCAAAGACTTGGTCAAAATTCTTCCCAATCCCATCAACGCTTCTTAGAAGGGTTTGAGGGATTTTCTGCCGAACAATTCAAGGAATATAAAGCAGAAGTGTTAGACGCGCAAAGTTTGGCTGTGGGGGGTTTAAAAGTAGTGGGAGTCGCTTCGGCAGCCAGTCAGGGAACCCTAGGATTAATTGGTCTTTTCGGTACTGCTAGTACAGGAACAGCAATTAGTGGACTTAGTGGGGTAGCCGCTTGGAATGCTACCTTAGCATGGTTAGGAGGTGGTTCTTTAGCTGCCGGTGGTGGTGGTATGGCCCTGGGAACAGTGGTTTTAGGAGGTATTACCGTTGGACCTGCTTTAATGATTGGTGGTTTTGTCTTAGGAGGAGAAGGGAAAAAAGCCCTAACTAAAGCTATCGAATACGCCAAGGAAGTGAATAATAAAATAGCTCAGTTAGATAAAAGTAAGAGTTTTTTAGGACAAGTTCAGCGCAGAATTAAGGAGTTACAATACCTCGTTAATAGTCTGAATAGTAGAGCTATTAAGAGTTTAACTGAACTGGAGTCACGAGCTAATTTTAATCTCCATCTAGAGGAAGATGTGGCCAAGTTTCGGGAGGTACTACTTTTAATTAAAGCTTCATCGGAAATCATGAAACTACCTATTCTAGACGAAAAGGGAAAATTAACCAAAGCAACGGAAAATCTCGAAGAAAAGTACCGCCATCTCTTAGAAAACTAATAATTATTCTTGAAAATCTATGAATGTTATCAATTGGTAAATCGCAGGGTAAGAGCATCTTAATTAGGCTTGACAAAAGGCTTTCAGCACAGCCATCATATAGTCATTATCCATGGCCGCCCGTTTACTTTTTTGTGCCAGACTACGTCGGTAAGTGGATTCCTGGTTAAGAGCGTTAAGTGCTACTCGTCTCAAGAAGGCCCCCATTACGAGGGCTGTGGCCTGAGCGAATCCGAGATTTATCTTCATTAAAAGTAACATCTAAAATCCAATGAGCCTGATTTTCAATGCCCCAATGTTTACGAATAGCATTACCTATTTTTTGAGCATCAGCGGGGAGAGA
>NZ_JAQMSY010000004.1:0-26957 GCF_028329095.1 Microcystis sp. CS-574 | reverse complement strand
CTTGTTACTCCCACTCTCAACTATGGTAACTGAACTGACTGAAAAAATCAAATCAAGCTTGAAAGATGCGGCAAAAAAGCTGACAGGTTTTAAGAAAAGGGCTTTTATGGC
The DNA here is from genome assembly GCF_028329095.1 of Microcystis sp. CS-574. Lineage (NCBI taxonomy): Bacteria > Bacillati > Cyanobacteriota > Cyanophyceae > Chroococcales > Microcystaceae > Microcystis > Microcystis sp. CS-574. Next base: position 26,846 of record NZ_JAQMSY010000004.1, on the reverse strand, counting down.
GCAAGTAACTATAGACTATTTTAACTCTTCGCCGCGCCGGGCTGAAACAGAATTGGGATGGTCTAGGCAGGCAATAGCAACGGGATTGAAAGAGCTAGAAACTGGAATTATTTGCGTTGATAATTATCGTGCTAGGGGGAGAAAAAAAACGGAGGAACTGCTACCAAACTTAGAGGCAGACATCAAAAGTTTAGTGGAGATGTACTCGCAAGCAGACCCTAAATTTCAATCAACTTTTGCTTTTACAAAAATTAGTGCCAGAGCCGTAAGAGAGGCATTAAAAGAAGAAAAAGGCTATCGAGATGAACAATTGCCTTCTCGTCAAACCATTGGAGATATTTTGAATCGAATGGGCTATAGTTTAAAAAAAACACAAAAAATAAAACCGCTCAAAAAAATCCCAGAAACCGAGGCAATTTTTGCCAACGTAGCTCAAGCCAATCAAGCCGCTGACAACCAGACTAAATCCTTGAGAATTTCCTTGGATAGCAAAGCTAAAGTTAAGATAGAAAATTTGTCTCGTCAGGGGAAAGCCCGCTATCTCGAGCCATTAAAAGCGGATGATCATGATAGGGAATGGAGGGCTGTTTTAGTCCCTTTAGGAATTCTAGATGTGAGGGGAGAACGCCTGTCTATTTATTTCGGTCAATCGGCTGAAACCTCAGATTTTGTAGCAGATTGTTTAGAGTTGTGGTGGCAAGAAAATCAAGCAATCTATCCATGGTTAGAAGAATTAGTCATTGATTTAGATGGAGGGGCAGCCACTCGCATCAACCGCACTCAATTTATCAAAAGAATGGTAGAATTTGCCTGAAAAACCCAATGGCAAATACGGCTCATCTATTACCCGCAAATGCCATAGTAAATATAATCCAATTGAAAGGTGTTGGGCAGTCTTAGAGAACTATTGGAATGGGGCAATTTTAGATTCAATTGATGCGGCTCTTAATTGGGCTTCTAACATGACTTGGAAGGGGATAAAACCTCTAGTAAATTTGGTAGAAGGAACTTATGAAAAAGGGGTGAAGGTTTTGGCTAAAGAACTAGAACAATTGCAACCTTTCAACGCAGCGTTCTGAAACTTTGCCCAAATGGGATGTGACGGTTCTGCCCTCCTAGCTGGCATCTTATTTTTACGCAAGTCCCTAACCTGTTATACTCTTGGGCAAAACGAATCCACCGCCATTGTTATGCTGGAAAATCAGGTCGGGGCAGATGCCGTCGCCAATGAGCAGATACCTACTCTAGAATTATCGATCATCATGCCCTGTCTCAACGAGGCGGAAACCCTGGCCACCTGTATCGGCAAAGCGCGAGATTATCTGGAACAACAGAAAATTGCGGGAGAGGCGCTAATCGCCGATAATGGCAGTAGCGATGGTTCTCAAGAAATTGCCACTAATTCAGGGGCGCGGGTGGTTACTATCCTAGAAAGGGGACTATGATCATGAGGGATTTGAATATGTGAGGACAGTTTATCTCTATTCGATATAGTAGTTACTATCGTCTAACCCAAGTTATTGCCAAAGTAATCTGAATTCGGTAAATATTATGCTAAAAAAACAATTATTGACGAGAATATCTTCCGAAGATATAAATAAATTATTCTTTGCTTGTGGGATTTTATCAATTATCATTATTAAGTTTTTTTTAATCAGAAACAGTGAAGTTTTAGGGCATCCAAGAGATTGCTTGCTCTATGCGTTAATGGCAGATCAGAATATTTGGTTCCCTACTAATAAAGCTAAGGCAATAATCGATTATATGCCAGGATATCCGATATTTATAATGGTTTCTAATTTTCTGAATCTTCCTCTAAGAATTAGCCATGAGATTTTTTACACTATCTCTAATATTTTATTGGTTTTTAGTTTTAGATTACTAAAAATCCCTCGATATATCTGCTTAGTCGTTTTTGCAATTTTAACTTTTCATATAACAACTTTTATGGTTTTCAATACTATTTTAACTGAAACAATAGCCATTAGCTTATATCATATCCTTTTGGCTTTAACCATCATAACTGTTATGTCAGAAAATTTAGCGAAGAAACTAATATTTTCTGTCCTTGGTGGATTGTGTTTAGGAATAATATTCATTACCCGTCCAGAGCAGATAGTGTTCTTGCTGAGTTACCTAGTTGTTTTTGTTATTCTTGTATTAAGAAATAGAATGAATATAGCAAGAGCTATTCGAGAAGCTTTGCCGATTTGTATTATTCCCATCGCTATAAGTTTATTAATTACTACATTTTTTACTTTATTAAATACTTTTTTTCTAGAATTACCGGCATTATCCATTGGTCAATCATCGGCTTTCAAAGAAACTTTTTCCCAGATTCAGAGTATAGATGATGGTCAAAATATCGATGATTTTGAGTTTGTCAATATAAATCGTAAACAATTAAAAATGGCTTATCAAGTGAGTCCAACGTTGAATCAAGTAAAATCTCTAATCGAAGAAGAATTAGCTAGGAAAGTTACTACACTCGGTGGAAAAGATACTAATATAGAAGTAACAATTGATTGGGTGCACTGGTCAACAATAGAAGCAATTAGAAGAAGCAATTTAACAGAAGACAGGAGTATGTATCAAGTTTTTGCTCAAATTAATTCTGAACTGCAAGAGGCATTTAACTATCAAAGAATTAACAGGAAAACTTTCTCTTTTGATCCTATAGATATAGGATTTTGGCTAAACAAATTTCCTCATTCATTAACTAAAATGAGTGGATATTTATTTTTGCCACGAGTCAGTAATAGATTCTTACAAAATACGGATGATCCTCGAGTAACTCCTGAAATGAGATCAATATTTAATCGAGTGGCACATCGTCGAACTTATCTAGTTAATCAACGAGATTTAAATAAAGACCTTATTTTCTATTTAAACCGGATCAGGATCACTCCTTTAATTCAGATCATCAATATTATTGGAATGATATCTTTTGTAATATTATTCGTCTATTACTTGATTAAACCTGTTCACTCCCAACTTCTTAATCAATATGTATTGATTATTTCTTTTGCCCTATCTATAATTTTACTGCGCTTATTCTTGTATGTTGCAGTCGATATGGCATTTTTCCCCGCAGCTTCACGTTATTTATTCCCCAGTAATCCATTGCTATCGGCACTGTCAATTCTAAACTTATATGTTACAACTAAACTTTTAAGGTCATTTCGATTTTCAGCTTGATATAGCTAAGGTTTATTGCTCTGAAATCAAGATAAACTTCAGTTTTTAATTTTTCAGTATCATTTTCTCTGGGTTGCCAAATTTTTGCCCTAAGCTGTTCGTAATCTAAACCCCGTTGTTGGGATGCTGAAGGTCCTGTCTAGCTTAAGATAGCTTCGGAAATCTAGATAATGAACAGCCCACTTATTATAGGTTATTGGGGACAAAGACAAGCCAATCAATTAAGGCAGCACTATTGAGCAATCAAAAATTTGTTGTTACAAACGTCAATAATCCTGTTATACTCTTGGGCAAAACGACTCCACCGCGATTGTTATGCTAGAAAATCAGGTCATGGCAGATGCCGTCGCCAATGAGCAGATACCTACTCTAGAATTATCGATCATCATGCCCTGTCTCAACGAGGCGGAAACCCTGGCCACCTGTATCGGCAAAGCGCGAGATTATCTGGAACGACACAAAATTGCGGGAGAGGTGCTAATCGCCGATAATGGCAGTAGCGATGGTTCCCAGGAAATTGCCACTAATTCCGGGGCGCGGGTGGTTCCTATCCCAGAAAGGGGTTATGGTAGCGCCCTGCGGGGGGGTATAGCGGCAGCCAAAGGTCAATACATTATTATGGGGGATGCCGATGATAGCTATGACTTTACTAATCTTTCGCCTTTCCTAGAAAAATTGCGACAGGGTTACGATTTGGTGATGGGCAATCGTTTTCAGGGGGGAATTAAACCAGGGGCGATGCCAGTATTGCATAAGCATCTGGGCAATCCTGTCTTGACTTGGTTAGGACGGTTATTTTTTGGCAGCCCCTGTGGTGATTTTCACTGTGGATTGCGCGGGTTTAGTAAACAGGCGATCGAACAATTGAACCTACGCACCACTGGCATGGAATTCGCCAGCGAGATGGTGGTGAAAGCATCCCTCTACGGTCTGAAAATTACCGAAGTACCAACCACTTTATCCCCTGACGGTCGCAGTCGTCCCCCCCACCTAAAAACTTGGCGCGATGGCTGGCGACATCTCCGATTCCTCTTAATGTATAGTCCTCGCTGGTTGTTTCTCTACCCCGGACTGGCTTTAATGTTTCTGGGATTTGTGGCGACGATTTGGTTTATGACCCAACCCAGAGTTCACACCCTTCTCTATTCAGCCACAGCTTTGATTATTGGCTTTCAAATCGTCAGTTTTGCCATCTTTACAAAAGCTTTTGCTATCAGCGAGGGTTTATTACCGGAAGACCGCAAGTTAAGACGATTTTTCCGTTATATTAATCTGGAGGTGGGATTGATCATTGGCGTAATTTTATTTTTAGTAGGTATAGGCGGTTCGGTGTATGCTTTATATACTTGGAATGCACAACTTTATGGGGCTTTAGATCCAGCCGTGACCATGCGGATTGTCATTCCTTCCGTAACCGCTCTAGGGTTGGGAGTACAGGTGATTTTTTCCAGTTTCTTTTTAAGTGTTTTGGGACTAAAACGTAAGTAATTCTATTTACATTTAAACTATGAATAACAGTGAGTATGACTTGGAAATGTACGACCATCTTTGGTCGCAGCAATGGCAAAACCTACAAGATATAGGACCTCTTACCCATAATCGCTATCGTTTAATGCTACGCGAGCTACCTAAATTTTCTATGGAAGATTGTAGTATTCTCGATCTTGGTTGTGGCCGTGGAGCATTTTTAAGCATACTTAAAAATAAATATCCAAAAGCTACCTTGTCAGGAATAGAATATTCCGAGGAAGGAAAGAAATCCGCCCATCCGGAAATTCGCAATGTCATTCAGGTAGGAGATTTGTACGAAGTTGCTGAAAGATTGCCTCGCTGTTCTTATGATCTAGTGATCTGTAGCGAAGTCATCGAGCATCTTCCCGAACCTGAAGCAGCTCTCAACATTATTTTCTCTTTATTAAAACCAGGAGGTATCGCCCTTCTGACCGTACCTTGTAATATGCGTTATTGGTCTAGACAGGATGAGGTTGCGGGTCATTATCGGCGTTTTGGAATGAAAGAGTTCGCCTCTTTAGTAACTAATAGTGGATTTTCTGTCAAAAAGAATTATGGATGGGGGACTTTTTTAGGGTTAATCTATTATCAGATGGTTTCTGCTCTCGGTCCAGAAAAGGTAATGAAAACGAAGGTAACATTTGTGAGTAAGATTACCTCTCGATTTTTGCAGTTTGTATTTAGGGTAGATGATTTTCTGGTTTCTTCTCGAGGACTTCAACTGATTACTGTCGCTCAAAAACCCTAAAGATGGTTCGTCACTCCGTTTTATGGAGCCTTAGATAAGTCCGTGACCATGAGAATTGTCATTCCTTCCGTACCCGCTTTAGCCTTGGTAGCACAGGTGATTTTTTTCCAGTTTCTTTTTAAGTGTTTTGGGACTAAAACAAAGATGAAAACAGCCGAAGGTAAATTTATAGGGGGTTAACTAATTTTTATGCCGATAGGAACTTTTGTTCGGAGCTTGTTAGGTCCTTGGGAAAGACCAATTTCTGATATTTATCGAAACATTTTTATTAATCAAGCTGATTTAACTCATCAAATCCATAAATGGGTTAATCCTGAGATAATTCTAGAGTTAGGCTGTGGGGAAGGTGCTTTAACTGAACTTTTAGCGAGTGCCTATCCTAGTTCACATATTATAGGAATCGATATTACTCCTAGGGTAGGACGGATGTTTCAAGGAAATCTCGATCATGTTCGGTTTGAACAAAAATCAATTCAAGAATTCGTTGCAGAAACCCCCCAAAGTGTCGATTTAGTCGTCATTAGTGATGTTATGCACCATGTTCCTTGGTCAATGCATGAAGAATTCTTAACTTACGCTGGTAAATCCTTAAAACCTAACGGATATATTGTTCTCAAGGATTGGCGTAAAAATAATTCACCGATCCATTATTTATGCTATCTATTGGATCTGTATATTACTGGTGATAAGGTCAAGCATAAAACGACCGAACAATTTCGAGATATGATATATAAACTCTTTGGTAAACAATCGATTATCCTTGAGTCTACCGTTCGTCCTTGGAAAAACAATATTGTTTTTCTGATTAAAATTTCTTCATAATACTGTTATTTCAAAAAGTTTTTATGAATGCTCATCCTTGGTTGTCCGTATTAATTCCCACTTATAATGGAGATCAGTATCTAAAGGATACTCTTAATTCAATCCTTGAACAAAATGAGAGAAACGTCGAGTATATTATCATTGATGATGGCTCTACTGATCGAACTTTATCTATTATCAAAAATTACGAGGATAAAATTCCTATCAAGCTTTTCGAGCGTAAAAGGATAGGCAATTGGGTTGCTAACACTAACTTCGCTTTACAGAATGCTTCGGGAGACTATGTATGTTTATTACATCAAGACGACTTATGGTTGAACAATCGTTTAAAAATAATCAAGGAAATCCTTAATGATTATCCAGATACCGACTTACTTTTACACCCTTCAATCTTTATCAATGACCGAGGGAAAAAGTTAGGTTTATGGACTTGTCCTTTACCAGCTTTTCCAAAATATGTTGATAGAGATATTTTAATCGAGAGCCTGTTGATTCAAAATTTTATCTCCATTCCTGCTCCAATTTTTAAAAGAGAAATTGCTTTACAGGTGGGGGGAATGAACGAAAAACTTTGGTATACAGCCGACTGGGATCTCTGGTTAAAAATCGCTTTTCATGAACGAGATGAAAAAATCATTTATTATCCTTATCCCTTGAGTGCATTTCGCATTCATTCAAGCTCTCAAACCGTTGTCAGAAGCTCCAAAACTGGAGAGTTTTATAATCAATTGAATGTGGTTGCTCACGACTATCTAGATAGATGGGAGGTGTCAACCTACAGAAAAAAAAGAATTCGATCACTTGCTGAATTCTCAATACAAGTGAATACTATTTTAGCGAGGATGGCGCACGGTGAACGTTCTCGATTAGAGTTAATTAAGTTACTCCTATCGAGTTTTTCGCTTGGTTTTTTAGGAGTTTACAAATACTTACGATATTCGCGCATCCAAGAACGCATAATTGCTAGACTAAAAGCTAATATAATTTAGTAACGATTAGGTTTAACATGAAATTTATTGCGGTTAATCGTTTATTCAGAAGCTCATTTTTTAGGTTTTGCCTTGTGGGTGTCTTTTGTTCATTCCAAAATATACTAATTCTATACCTTTTAACCAATTATCTAAAATTGCATTACGTTCTCTCGATTTTCGTGCAAATGTTCTATTCAAATACATTGGGATTCTATCTGAATCGAAAATATACATTTACAGGGCGAGTAAAAATTGGAAGTATTTTGGGAGAATTAATCAAGTATCATGCGATCATGCTTTCTAGTTTTTTTGCGGTCGCTATCGCTATGTATTTCTTGGTTGATTTGTTGAAAGTATGGTACTTGTCCGCTTACATAATCCTTACTATACTAATGACTATTTATAATTTTATTGCCCATAAAAAATGGACTTTTAATCGAAAATAGTGGTCTTTATTGAATTTTTTTTGCAATCAAAATTCCCAGATAATTCATTACCATTTTTCCTGATCAACCTATCAACTAAGCAAATGTCAAGCATCAATAACAATCACTCTAGTCCTCAATCTTTTATCTAATAAAGTAACAGTTAATATGGTTCTAAAGCTTATAGATGGCAAGAAATAATACTTTCTCTTGACTTTACTATTTATAATTGCCATGAAATTTTTTATGATTAGAAATAGTGAAATTCTAGGGCATCTAAAAGATTATTTAGGCTAGATCCTAATGGCAAATTAAAAATAGCAAGAAATCGACAATCATCCTAGCTCTTCGGGTATCCATATTAAAGGTAAAATACTTGTATAAAACGTACAAGTATTTTACCTTTAATAAGGTATTTATGCAGACAAAGAACTCGTATTTTGGCTCTTCTCGACTTTGTGTGATAATTTTTGCTTATGGAATCGTGAAATGTTGACGGAGAAAGACTTTTACGACTATTTTGCCGAAGAAACTATCAGTATAGGCTTCGTTTCCACACAGAAACCGGAAGAGCCGTATTTTTTGAACTCACTCCTCTAAGAGAATTGATGCTTTCCAGAACCTTCTGGTTCAGTCTCAGCATCGTATTCTCCATTTTGTACAGTATCTTATTCTTACAAATCGCTTTCGGTAGCGAGTACAGCATTCAGGATGACGCACGCTGTAGTGTCGTTGAATTCCAGGAAAGAATAGGGCTGACTGGCTAGGATAAAATTAGGGTTTCGGCTTATCCCGAACTTAGGTTAGTATGGAGAAGGATTAAATACATTATCAGGACATCAACTGCCTCAATATGGTTTTACAGGAGTAGATAAAAAATGAACAACTTATCAAAAAGAAACATCATAAAAATTAGTTTAATAACATTTTTATGGCTGGCGGTGATTAACACTGGTCTCATCATGCGTGCAGATACTTTAGTCCGCTTAAGTATAACCCATAGTATCTGGACGGGAGAGCCTGAAGTTCAACTAGATACTAACCATAAGCCTCCCACTCGTATGGACAATAAAATTGGAATTATAGGTAGAGATGGTAAACGTTATTATACCTATGAAGTAGGTCAATCTTTATTAATGTTACCGGGGGATTGGCTAGGAACTACGATACATCAACTTATTCCCAGAATTCCCGAAGAGTTGAGCCGAAGATTTGTTGTTAACTGGTTAATTTTTCTCCCCATTAACATAGCAGTGGTGATTTCAGCTTACTATTTGTTGATTAAGCTAGAATTTAGCGAAAAAATAGCTACAATTTCTAGCCTGACTTGGTTGCTCACTACCACGGTTTTAAATTATGCTCAAAATAATCAACAAAATAATCAAGTTTTATTATTTGTTATTTTGGCTTATATTGCTATCTTTAATTATCTAAAAAATAACAAGATTATCAATATTTATTTAAGTGGAGTTGCTTTGGGCTGTGCTTTTTTAGTTAGAACCACCAGTATTATTCATATAGCAACTACTCTATTATTTTTGTTTGGTATTTTACTATATAAAAGAAAAAGTTGGCCGGCTATATTACAGTCTCTTGCTATTTCGATATTAGGTGCTATTCCTGTTATGTTAATCAACCAATATTTTAACTTCCAAAGATTTGGAAAATTTTGGACGTTGAGGGTAATAGATATTGATACTATAAATACCGATCCTTTTTTGGAGGGTTTACCAAAACTGCCAGATAATTATCCAATGATTAATCACCCTTCGGTCGGAATATTAGGAGTATTATTTTCTCCAGCTAAAAGCATTTTCATATACGATCCACTGCTTCTACCTTGTTTAATGTTGACAGTTTATGTATGGAAAACATTATCTCCCTATCTTCGTGGCTATATATTGACAGCTTTATTGAATCTTATTCTCTTTACCTTAGCTACTAGCCGTTTTGATTTTTGGCATGGAGACTCTGCATGGGGAGCGCGCTACCAAGTCACTTCTATTCATCTATTATTGATTCCCCTAATCGCTCTCTTAATTCAGTATTTGTTATCCAATTTTCATTGGAGACGTTGGTTAATTATTACGGCCCTTATTATTGCTTTTATTATTCAAATAGCCTCCGTTAGTTTATCTTCTAATACAGAAGTCAGTAATCTAGATATGATTTTCTTTGCTCCTCCCAAAACCCATCAAGAATTTCGACTAGGTAGTCGTTTTCGTAACATTACTTGTTTACTCACCTCCTCTTGGTGTATGGAGAGATCAAATTCTCCTGAAGCTACACCATTAATTCAAAGAGTCGATTTATTTCCCTTTTTCTTTACTGATAAACGCAATTTAATTTTAGTTCCTTGGCTAGTTTTAGTGATTTTTACCCTAGTTATGACATGGCAATTCTACAAAACCGCCTAATTTGATAGCTTTTTACCATCCTCCGATGCTGCCGCTTCTAGGCTGGTAATTGCGGTTTCTGCCGTCAAAATGTCAGGAATATCAGTTAAACTGGCAGTTTGATAAACCTGTTCATTTCTAGCAAATAAATTGCTCATATCTTGAGAATAATTAGAAGTGATCGATAATAAAGCTCCAGCAAAAATATAGAGAGGTAAAGGCAAAATAAACCCCTTGGCCCACTGATAAAATTCCACCAACAAAAATAACAAAACACAACCCACAACCCAAACTTTCATCGCACTTTTTTCCCCTATTTTTACGAGAAAAGGTGAGCAAAAAGCCCACCTTTTATTTAACTAATTCCAGTAAGAATTTATTCAATCACGGGAGCGATTAACTCACGTCTTTCACCGGAAATTACTTTCACCTTACCTTCCTCATCGATATCGACCATGGCCGTATCCCCACCAGAAACCCGTCCGGAGAGAATTTCCTCAGCCAGAACATCTTCCAACAGACGCATAATCGCACGACGTAAGGGACGAGCGCCGTAGGCCGGATTATAACCCTCCTCGATCAAGCGTTCTTTAAACTTATCAGTAACAGACAAAGTAATATTTTGTTCTGTCAGACGTTTAAACACATCCTTGAGCAGGATTTCGGCGATTTCCTTGACCTCTTCCTTACTCAGTTGACGGAAGACAATAATCTCATCGAGACGGTTGAGGAATTCCGGACGGAAATATTGTTTTAATTCCTCATTAACCAGCGATCGAATGCGATTATACTGGGCTTCGGCTTGATTATCGGCAAACTCGAAACCTAAACCACCGCCACCCTTCTCGATGACTTTAGAACCGATGTTCGAGGTCATGATCAACAGGGTATTTTTAAAGTCCACCGTGCGACCTTTGGCATCGGTCAAACGTCCATCTTCAAGGATTTGCAGAAGCATATTGAAGACATCGGGGTGAGCTTTTTCGATTTCGTCGAATAGCACCACCGTGTAGGGACGACGACGCACCGCTTCCGTTAATTGTCCCCCTTCGTTGTAACCAACATAACCCGGAGGTGAACCGATTAACTTAGAAACCGTGTGCCGTTCCATGTATTCCGACATATCGAGACGGATCATCGCATCTTCGGAACCAAAGAAATAAGCGGCCAGAGCTTTAGTTAACTCGGTTTTACCTACCCCCGTTGGACCGGAGAAGATAAAGGAAGCAATGGGACGGTTGGGATTTTTCAGACCGACGCGAGCGCGACGAATGGCGCGGGACACCGCTTTAACTGCGTCCTCTTGACCGATGAGACGCTGATGTAGGGTATCTTCCATGTGCAGCAGTTTCTCGGATTCGGTTTCGGTCAGTTTATTGACGGGAACCCCAGTCCAAGAAGCGACGATGTGAGCGATTTCCTCCGCATCCACAAAGGGTTCATCGTTGCCATCTTCGCCTTTTTTGGTGGAAGCGAGATTCCGGATCTGGGTTTTGATTTCCATTTCCCGATCGCGCAATTCCCCAGCTTTCTCGAAGTCTTGACCGCGCACCGCGTCATCTTTTTGTTTGAGAATTTGCCGCAGTTCTTTGTCTAATTCCTTGGCTGCCGGTGGCAATTGGGAATTAATCAAGCGCACTCTCGAACCAGCTTCATCGATTAAATCGATCGCCTTGTCCGGTAAGAAGCGATCGCTAATGTAGCGATCGGACAATTTCGCCGCCGCTTCTAGCGCTTCGTCTAAGATTTTTAGTTTATGGTGCTGTTCGTAGCGTTCCCGGAGACCGTAGAGAATTTCGATCGTTTCTTCTACGGAGGGTTCACCGACCATAACCGGTTGAAAACGTCTTTCTAGAGCCGCATCCCGTTCGATATGTTTGCGGTACTCATCCAAGGTCGTCGCCCCGATACATTGTAGTTCTCCTCGGGCCAAAGCCGGTTTGAGAATATTGGCCGCATCGATCGCCCCTTCGGCTGCCCCGGCACCGATGAGAGTATGAACTTCATCGATCACAAGGACGACGTTACCCGCTTGGCGAATTTCGTCCATGATTTTTTTGAGGCGTTCCTCAAATTCGCCGCGATATTTGGTTCCCGCCACTAACAAGCCGATATCGAGGGTGACAACCCGTTTTTCTTCGAGAATGTCGGGAATATCCTTGTTAGCAATGCGTTGGGCCAATCCTTCTGCGATCGCTGTTTTACCTACCCCCGGTTCCCCGATCAGGACTGGGTTATTTTTGGTACGACGACCGAGAATTTGGATGACGCGCTCGATTTCCTTTTGCCGGCCGACCACGGGATCGAGTTTACCCTCGCTGGCCATTTGGGTGAGATTGGAACCGAATTCGTCAAGAGTGGGGGTTTTAGTGCGACCTTGGGAAGATGAACCGGCGGCCACTTCGGCGGTTTCCCCTAACATTCTGATCACCTGGGTGCGAACTTTCGAGAGATCCACGCCGAGATTTTCCAGAACCCTAGCGGCCACACCTTCCCCTTCGCGAATTAGTCCTAAAAGGAGGTGTTCTGTGCCAATATAGTTATGGCCCAGTTGACGGGCTTCTTCGAGGGAGAGTTCTAAAACTCGTTTGGCTCTGGGGGTGAAGGGAATTTCCACGGCTACGAATCCGGAACCGCGACCGATGATTTTCTCCACCTCCACGCGCGCATCTTTGAGATTGACACCCATGGACTTGAGGACTTTGGCGGCAACTCCCGTTCCCTCTCCAATTAGTCCTAGTAAAATCTGCTCTGTTCCCACGAAGTTATGGCCGAGGCGGCGGGCTTCTTCTTGGGCGAGCATGATTACTTTAATGGCTTTTTCCGTAAATCTTTCAAACATAGCCTATCCATCACCTACACAAGCGACCCTAGATATGCTGATTTTAGCACGGCTTTTTAGTTTAGCTGTCTCTCAGTGATCAGTTATTGGGGAACGGCTATTAGTTATAGTGGTTATGGGGCTGAAGATTTTTTCTGGGGTCAATGGCTCTTAGCTGACTTGCGGAGATGCCCGGAATCTCCCAGATTATGGTTTTAGCCCTCTGGAAACCTGCGGATAAGTTGTTCCCCGTTGCATAATCCCCTAAAGTCGTGGTCATTCCCATCTCTCGATCGCTTGACTATCGATCGCCCATTTTCAGACCAAAACTGGAAGTATAAGCAGATTAAATATTACTACCTATTGACAAATTAGTATATATGTTGTAGAAGAACGGGTGATATACAGAAAGTTGACCCATATCGTTACTCTGGAGACTGTTATGCAGAAAGTTGACCTATAATATGTAGTTAGGTCGCTTAGTATTTGAGTCATCACTATGTATGCCTAAACTAACGCTTCAAGTCCGAACCCATGACAACTTGTTAGAACTACTCGCTCAATCTGAATCGGGAGCTTGTCTGTATGGATATCGCGGCTACACTAAATGAAATTACAACTTTAAGTGTTGAGGATAGAATCCTTCTGGTTCAAGCGATTTGGGACAGTATTGCAGTGGAACAGGTGTATCCTGATTTAACCGAGGCGCAAAAACACGAACTCGATCAGCGGATTGAGGGTCATAATAATGATCCCGATAACGTCCTCACCTGGGAAGAGATGAAAGCATCAGTCAGAAAGCAAGCATGAAGTATGTACTGGTATTTCGTCCAGAAGTCCGTGACGACCTCAGCGATGCCTATGATTGGTATGAGAGTCAAAAAGCTGGTTTGGGTGATGAATTTATTGATTGTGTAGATGACTTACTCAATCAGATCGGCATGATGCCAGAGTCTTATGCAATCGTTTATCTGGACATTCGACGAGCAGTCATCAGACGATTCCCATATGCTGTCTACTATCGAGTGATTTCAAGTCGGGTCGTTGTGACCGCAATTTTTCATGGTCGGCGTGATCCAAAGTCATGGCGATCGCGAACCTAACAACCCCAATGCACCGGACCATTGAGGTTATTGGTTAGCAATCTTGTAGGGTGCGTTCCCTAAGGCAACTTCTACCGCTTCAGCGATCGATTTTGGGGAACGCACCATGCACATTGATTGAAGCTGTGAGTCTAAGTGCGATGCAGCCTTTGTGGTCCCAGTTGGGGAATGTTAGCGAAGATTGCCAATGTTTAGGTTAAAATAGAGGGGCAAAAGTTGCAACGGGGTCAGGACAATGACAGTTAATCAACTCCGCTACAGCAAAGAAGAATTCGCCCGACGTGGTAATGAGATTTATCAATCTCAGGTGCGCCCCCAAGTCGAGGAAGGCAATCATGGGAAGATTGTAGCCATAGATATTGAAACAGGTGCTTTTGAGCTTGCCAATGACACAATAACTGCTTCTAATCGATTGCTTGAACGAAACCCTGATGCTCAAATCTGGCGTGTCCGAATTGGACATAAAGGCGTTCACCGCTTTGGCGTAGGTCGTCTGCTTTAACTTTATGATGAACGGAATTGTTGATCAAAACTGCGAGGCGAGGCTTAGGTTAGTCGTAAGCAATGAGAGTAAACAGAGGCAAGTAATTGATGCTGTTATTGATACAGGGTTCACAGGCTTTTTGACCTTACCTCTGACAGTGCGATCGCAATCTTGTAGGGTGCGTTCCCTAATGCAAGTCCTACCGATCCAGCGATCGATTTTTCGGAACGCACCATGCTCATGGATTGAAGCTGTGAGTCTAAGCTTCGTGGGTTGGGTTGAGCGAAACAAGACTGGGGCGAAAATAGCTCAATTCGCTTGAAAAAGCGAAACCCAACCACCCCAAAGGTTACTCTTTGTTGGGTTTCCTTGGGTCAACCCAACCTAAAATAATTGCTAAACTACTGCTATCATCCAAAGTTAGTGACGGCGGGTGAGTTCAACCGTTAGACATTCAATCTACTTACAGATCAGAGGCAGGCATTGACAATTAATGTAGGATTAGTTAGTATGATGCTCTAATCCTACTGGGCTGTCGTGGGCAGTTTAGGGCAATGAGTAAGAAAGTCAGCATCACCTTAGACGACGAAGTTTTGGACTTTGTAGATCGACTAGCAAGCAATCGTAGCCGCTTTATCAATGATGTTCTCTGGCAAGAGAAGAAAAGGGTTTTTATGAAAGAGCTAGAAGATGCTTATAAAGATCAGGCCAATGATCCAGAGATGCAAGCAGAAATTTCTGTCTGGGATATTGCAGTGGGCGATGGTCTAAATGCCTAATGGAAGACTAACCTATAAGCGAGGAGAGATATGGTGGGTCGATCTGAAACCGGTTGTTGGTTATGAAACCGATAAAGAACGCCCTTGCCTGATTTTACAAAACGATATTGGCAATCAAAATGGAACAACGACAATAGTTGCTCCATTGTTGCCTGGGAAAAGGACTTATCCTTTTGTTGTCAATATTACCCCGACAGTGCAGAATGGACTAGACGGAGATCGACACATCAACTTAAGTCAAATGAGGGCTGTAGATTCTCAAAGAATTAAGAATAAACAGGGTGTTTTAGAAGACGTTTATTGGCAAGAAATAGAGAAAGCAGTCTGTATTCAACTCGGTTTCAGTTTAGCTTTTAAGCCTTCATAGTGCGATGCCAAAGGCACTGCGTAGCAGAGTGCATCGCCTCGTGGGTTGGGTTGAGCGAAACAATACTGGGGCGAAAATAGCTCAATTCGCTTGAAAAAGCGAAACCTAACCACCCCAAAGGTTACTCTTTGTTGGGTTTCCTTGGGTCAACCCAACTACAATAATTGCTGCTCTATTGATCTGATCACCCATTTTCAGACCAAAACTCGATGTATAAGCAGATTAAATATTACTACCTATTGACAAATTCCTGTATGTGTTGTACATTCGAGCTTCATATGAGCAAAAAGTAAGATCTAAAGATCATGGCTTACCTCACACCAGAATTTGGGTTCACGGCAGGTTCAGATCGAGCCACCTCCCTGGATGGCTGGGTAGTTCCGACTGGTGCGATTGTCGATGCTTTAGCCGGCGACGACCGCATTACTGGAACTACGCCTACAGGATCTGGTATCAGCGGCATCGGCCTCAACAGCACCAGCACCCTCAACACCAGCAGCGGCAACGACCGAATCGAGGGTCGTAGTTTTGGTAGCGGCTACGGCATCAACAACTCTGGCACCATCAACACCGGTGGCACCGGCGCCGATGATGACAGCATCACGGGAGAGGGCTGGTGCGGCATCTACAACACCGGCACTATCCTCACCGGCAGCGGTAGGGATATCATTGGGGGAATTGCCACAGGGAGTGCATCTGGCATCTACCACTCTGGCAGAATCGACACCGGTGACGGTGACGACCACATTGCAGGAGTTAAAGATACATCTGTACGTAGTGGCGGCGACGGCATCCAAATCAACCGCGGCACTATCAACACTGGCACCGGCAACGACGCCATCAGAGGGTGGGGGCATTACTACGGCATCAGTAATGACGGTACTATCGACACTGGCACTGGCAACGACACCATTACAGGAGACGGTTATGGTGTCACGTCCGGCATCAACAACACTGGTGGCACCATCAATACTGGTGCTGGCAACGACAGTATCACAGGTGGCACTGAAAGTACGGGAACTGGTGCCATCCATGGCATCATCAACACCGGCACTATTGACACCGGTGCCGACAACGACACCATTATGGGAGCTGCTGGGGGATCTGACAGTTCCGGCATCTACAACAACAGCTTCAGGAACATCATCACTGGTAGCGGCGACGACCGTATCAGTGGATCTGGTCTCGCCTATGGCATCAGTAACCTGGGTACCATCAACACCGGCATCAGCAGTGGCACCATCGCCGATAACGACACCATCACAGGAACTGCAACGGCATCTGGCCCTGGTAGCTCTGGTATCACTAATAGCGGTGCCATCGAAACTGGCATCGGCTCCGACGAAATCGTGGGGACTGGTGGTATCCATGGCATCCTTACTTCCGGCAGCATCAATACTGGCATCGGCAACGACCGCATCACGGGAAATGGTCTCACCTATGGCATCTACAACAGTAGAACCATCAATACTGGTATCAGTGCTGGCAGCGGTGCCGATAACGACAGCATTACAGGAACTGCAACGGGAACTGGTATCACCTATGGCATCTACAACAGTGTTGGTTACACCATCAACACCGGCATCCGCAATGACACCATCACGGGATCTGCAACGGGAGCTGGTATGAACTATGGCATCTACAACAGTGGAACCATTGACACCAGCAGCGGCGACGACCGCATCACGGGAACTGGTAAAGCCTATGGCATCTACACCACCAGCGGTAACATCAATGCCGGCATCAGCATTGACACCAGCCCCGATAAAGACACCATCATAGGATCCGCAACGGGACCTGGCGGCACCGGCATCTACATTAGCACCGGTGTCACCATCAACACGGGCATCAGCGAGGACAACATCATCGGATCTGGCATGGGATCTGGCAGCATCGGTATCTACAACGATGGCACCATTGATACAGGCAGTGACCGGGACTTAGTTGATGCCTTAATCGGTGGTTTCGCCGGAAGCGGTATAACGAATCTAGGTGCAGGCGATGACACCCTGAAAGGCTTCGGCAGAGGAACTTTTCAGGGAGGCAGCGGTCAAGATACGCTGGTTTTCAATCCTGGCACCTACACAATCACTGCCGGGGTGGGTGCGGGTAACTATGTAATCAACGGCATCATGAACGTTTCAGGCTTCGAGTTGTTCGGCCCAGGGGCTGATATCACCAGCTTTTCTGCTGCTGTAGCTGCAGGGTCGGTGAGGTTCTGATCATGGTACTCGTGACAACAGGAGAGATGACCCGAAAAGCTTGAAAAACAGGGAACCGGTTATGCCAACCACCTACGATTGCGATTTAATTCTCTGGGCCCGGGATACGGCTCAACTTTTGCGGGAACAACGCTGGGATGCCATTGACTGGGAGCATTTAATCGAGGAAATCGAGGATTTGGGGAAAAGTGAACGCAGTGCGATTGGTTCTCAAATGGAGCGAATTTTGCTTCATCTGCTCAAGTGGCAATATCAACCCCAACGGCACTCCGATAGTTGGCTGGATTCCATCAATGATGGGCGATCGCAAATTCGTCGCAAATTAGAGGATAGTCCCAGTCTACGCAGTTATCCCGCGCAAATTTTGGATAAGGAATATACCAGAGCGCGTCGAGAAGCCGCCAGACAAACAGGTTTAGTCCTCAGCATTTTTCCCGAGTTTTGTCCCTATACTATCGCGCAGGTGATCGAAGATTGGTGGCCCCAGTGATAGCCCGGATTGAAGGTTAAATAATCCTAAATCCGGTTATTAAAGACTGATTATTTATTCTCCCTTTTTGCATGAGTGCATGAGCAGAAAACGGGTTTCTCCGAGAAACCCGTTTTCTGTGCGTTACTCAACCGATTTAGTATTATGTGACAGTTGAGGGTGCGGAATGTGGGATTGATCGCCCATTTTCAGACCAAAACTCGAAGTATAAGCAGATTAAATATTGCTAACTATTGACAAATTAGTATATGTGTTGTAAGACCGGGTGACATACAGAAAGTTGACCCATATCTTTGCTCTGGACAGTGTTGTGCAGAAAGTTGACCTATAATATGTAGTTATACCGATTAGAGCCATGACCAGAGAAAGCCAAAAACTTTACGAGCTAAACGTAGTCAAGCTATTTCGTGATGCAGGAGGATTGAGCCACTACGCAGAACTGCACGTGCCAGATCACCTGGAAAGACCCGATATCATAGCAAGAATTGATTCTATTACGATTGGAATCGAAATCAGGAATCTATTCAATGACGAGAAAGAGGGGTCTGGCAGTCGCGACCGTAAGCGTCGTGGCATATATGAATCTGTAGTTAAAACTTGTTCCCACATTCATTCAAGGCGTAGCGACAAATGGATTGATGTCCAGGTATCCTTTAGCAGTTATCGTGATGCTGACCTGATCGCAAGGCGAGAAAGAAAAATAGCTGAGATGCTAGTGAAATTGGTTGAGAAGTATGATCCTAAAATTGGAGATTATTTCACCTTGCGTGCTGAAAAGTTGTGGGGGCCGGATTGGCCTGAAGAAATCGACTATGTTCGCGTAATGCGACTTGAAGGGGATCACCCCCCTCATTGGAGTTACACAGATAGCTTTTGGGTCGGTGAAACAACAGACGAACTAATACAGAATGCACTTGACGACAAAGAACGGAATATTCTGAAATGGCGTGATGGATTTGATGAGGCATTGCTTTTACTTGTCTTAGATGGCAGCGTCGGCGCAAGTATGCTTCGCCCGCATGAGCAGTTGATGAATAATGAGTATCTAAGCTCTTTTGATCGAGCCTGCGTCATGGAGTTCGATGGGAAGAGTTACAGAGAACTGCGTCTGCGAAGAGCTAAGGTATAACGCACTGCGATGTCAAAGGCACTGCGTAGCAGAGCGCACCGCCTCATAATGCGATCGCAATCTTGTAGGGTGCGTTCCCTAAAACAACTTCTACCGCTTCAGCGATCAATTTTGGGGAACGCACCATGCACATTGATTGAAGCTGTGAGTCTAAGTGCGATGCCGCTCTTGTGGACCCAGTTGAGAAATGTTAGCGAAGATTCCCAATGTTTAGGTTAAAATAGAGGGGCAAAAGTTGCAACGGGGTCAGGACAATGACAGTTAATCAACTCCGCTACAGCAAAGAAGAATTCGCCCGACGTGGTAATGAGATTTATGAATCTCAGGTGCGCCCCCAAGTCGAGGAAGGCAATCATGGGAAGATTGTAGCCATAGATATTGAAACAGGGGCTTTTGAAGTAGCAAAAGACAGCCTCACAGCTTCCGATCAACTTTTAGCCCGATTGACCTATGCTCAAATTTGGTTCGTAAGAATCGGACATCGAGCAGTTCATCGAGTCGGTTTGATTGGGGCAAATTTATTTCAATGATTAATCAACTCTACGCTTGTTTTTGCACAATCTTCTCACTCAATTCTAGGAAGGTGGGACAATATTGGATTAATTACTAATAACTTAATATCTTATAGAGTTTTTCAAAAAGCGTGAGTTGGGTCAATGATCAGGAAACCTAACTATTTTCTAACCAAACGATTAGGAAACAGTTATGTTATGATTTTCAGAGTAAGCCTGAGATGATAAAACACCATGAAAAATCGCATCTTTACTGTTATTTTGTACAAAGAAGATAATATGTACATTGCTGAATGTCCAGAAGTTGGCACAGTAGATCAAGGAGAAACAATTGAGCAGGCGATTGCTGGATTGAAAGAAGCCACACGGCTTTACCTAGAGGAATTTACCTTACCAGAAACATCCCCTAGATTTGTGACCAGTATTGAGGTTAGTTATGCCTAAGCTGCCACGAATCTCTAGTGGGGAGGCAATTAGATCTCTTGAACGCTTAGGCTTCGAGCAAGTTCGTCAAACAGGTAGCCATGTTGTGATGAAGAAAGAAACCGAAGAGGGCAAAATTGGCTATGTTGTCCCTTTACATCAGGAATTGAAGGTTGGTACATTAAGTGGAATTCTGAAACAAGCCCAAGTCACAGTTGAAGAGTTCATTGAAAATCTGTAGAGTCTGACAAATCACTGCACTCGACGTGATACCAAATACCAAAAGTATTTAGTCCCCCCAGAGAACCCCCTTTGTCCACATAGCACACTTTTCTTTTTTTGTCAAATTTTATGTTAAGAAATGTGTAACTAATGGATAGGGGGACTGTCAAAGATTAACCGTCTTCGTATTCGGGGATTCTTTCCTTTTTCTTCTCGGTGATATTGATGCGGGGGGGATTGTAATCCGGTTCCACGTCATCATCCCACATATCATCCTCGGCCTTATCTTCGTAATCGTCGTACTGAGGACGAGACAAGCTTTCTGCGCGTTCTGAGCGAGCTTCTCCCCAGTTATCTTCCTCTTCCTCGTATTCTTCCTCATAATAACGAGCCTCGGCCCGTTTTTGCGGTGGGGGATTGGCCCGCAGGGGTTCTTTTTCCCATTCGTCCTCACTCCAGCGTTCTTCAACGGGTTTAGCGGCCTCCACGGGGGTGCGGAGGGGAATACCCGTACCTAACTGATTTTCTGGACGAGCAGCGGGGGTATAGTAAGCTTCTTCCTCTTCTCTTTCCCAGGGGGGACGACCAATACCCAAACGTTCCAAAACCCCCACACTAACCTGCGTGAGACGTTCTTCGGCCCCTTCAAAGACGATTAAGCGATTCGGACCGCTGCTAACCACTTCTTCGATAGAAATTTCGTAGGTACTGATCAATTGTTCGGGGATCAGAGGCAATCCCAGGGAAGCAATGATAATGGAATGTAATTGACCACTGAGGGGATCAAATTGATAATCGCGGACTTTGCCTAAAGGTTCGCCGGTTTCCGTGATCACTTCACTACCGATTAAGGGAGTATAAGCATCGATATCGACGGATTCCAAGACGTTATCATCTTCCACGAGAACCACGTCTCCTGTCTGACTGATGCTCGATAAATACATATATTGAGGCATTCCCGACAAGGAGAGGATATTGTCGCGGAGTCCCAGGGCAAATACTTCTCGTTGATCGATATCTACTAGGATATCTTTAACAACGCCGAGTTTTTTGCCTGTATTGCGAGTGATAACCTGCGTATTTAAAAATTCTGAACGTAAGCGACTATTCTCTGTGATCATTTTTTCCTATGGGTAGGCGTTAGGGCGTGGGAATACGAATTATTGTAGGCTTAATATATAGGGCGAAATTGAGTGTTAATTTACCGATATTAGCTTATATCTTAAAGTTCCCTGAGATTAACACTTTTTTTGGCCTTGTTTGGGCGATAGTTTCGGGTGATAGATAGGGTTAAACCCATTTTAGCTAATTCTTTACATTTTTTTAGTAACAACAAAACAGGAGCTAGAGAGAAACTCCCTTGGCTCCTGCTGTCTAGATTTTGATTACATAGTTAAAGACTGCACCTCAGTTTCGATCAGTTTAGCCAAGTCTTGCAGGAAGGAGGCCGCATCGGCCCCGTAGATGACTCGGTGGTCACTGGTGAGATTAACCGTCATCTGTTTTTGCACTCCGAATAAACCATCTTTATTGACGACGATTTGGGGACGGGAAGCACCCACGGCCAGGATTGCGCCTTGGTTGGGGGGTAAGATAGCGGTAAAGCGATCGACTCCGAACATTCCCAGATTAGAAATGGTAAAAGTACCGCTATTATATTCTTCCGGTTGCAGTTGTTTACTGCGGGCGCGATCGACTAAATCTTTCCAACTGCGGGAGAGGGAATAGATATCCATCTGGTTAGCAGAGCGCAAAACCGGCGTAATTAAGCCACCATCGGGCATAGCTACGGCTACAGCCACGTTAATCGCCCCGTGGTATTGAATTCCTGCGTCGCTATAGCTGGCATTAACTATGGGATGTTTAGCGAGGGTATTAGCTACCGCTTTTGCTAACAGGGCCGTCATGGTGACACCCTTGGATTTTAGCTGTTGGTAGAGTTGATCCAGTGGGTCGGTGGTGATAGTGTAGCCCACTTGGAAGGTGGGAACCTGTAGGCTAACCGACATATTCTGGGCGACGGCTTTTTGCAGAGTGGTGAGGGGAACAGTCCGACCGACCGGGGCGCTGGTTGGAATCGGGGCTTTAGGAGCCGCTACAGGCACGCTGACGGGTTGCGGAGGAGTAATGACGGGAGCAGGGGCGGTGCTGACTTTTCCTGTCGCTTTTTCTACGTCTTCGGCGGTAATTCGTCCGTGGGGACCGCTACCCACTAGGGTTTTCAGATCCACCTTTAATTCTTTAGCCAGTTTTTTGGCTCTGGGAGAGGCGACTAAACGGCCATTATCTTTAACGGCGGCGACGGGGATCGAAACGGGAGGCGGAGCGATTTCTGGGGTTTCTACGGGCTTGCTAGGGGCGACTGCGGCGGTTTTTCCCTGAGCTTTGGCCAGTTCAATTTCCGCTTCAGTTTCGGCGATATAGGCGATCGCTTCCCCCACGGGTGCTTCCTGGCCAGCTTCGACTAAAATTACAGCGAGATAGCCATCATAAAACGATTCCACGTCCATGTCGGCTTTGTCGGATTCGACCACTAACACCGTTTCCCCTTTGCTGACTTTTTCCCCGGGGGACTTCACCCAAGAAACTATTTTTCCTTCGGTCATGGTGGAACTGAGCGCGGGCATGAAGATATCTCGAATCATGGTGGAGTGCTTCTATCTCTAATGTTTTGAGCCATAGCGCATTTTACCACAGTTGATGGGGGTGGGGGGCTTTTCAGTGAGCAGTAATCAGTAATCAGTAATCAGTAATCAGTAATCAGTGAACTGCAAACTCACATCTGATAACTGCAAACTCACATCTGGTAACTGGTAACTGATAACTGATAACTGATAACTGGTGACAGAGGGAAAAAGAGAAGGGAAAACGGCCCCTTCTGTGCCGTATCTAGACAAAAATTGTTCTAGTTGCCAATATGGACCGGTTGTGCTTGCAGAGATTCGACTAAACCGCGCACGGCTGCCACCATGGCCACTTCATTATCCAATTGATTGATCGCCGAACCAACACCGATACCAGCCGCTCCAGCAGCGATCGCCATGGGCGCAGTAACAATGGATAAACCGGAAGCGCAGAGGACGGGAACCTTAACCGCATGGGAAATAGCGTGGGCTGCCGCTAAAGTCGGGGCAGCTTTTTCAATCAGTCCCAAAATACCGGCGTGACGGGGTTGACTGCTAGTGCCGCCTTCGGTTTGAATGATATCGGCACCCTGACTAACTAGAGCTTCTGCTAGTCTCACCTGTTCATCGAGGGGTAGGAGATGGGGAACTGTCACAGACAGGGTAATTTCGGGCAGTAAGTCGCGAGTTTGACGGGTTAGGGCTAAAACTTCCGCCGCCTCAAAAATGCGTCCTTGGGCATAAAAACTATCGAAATTACCGATCTCAATTAAATCAGCCCCGGCCGCCACTGCCATCACCAACAATTCTGGCTCGACGGCCGATACACACACGGGTAAATTTGTCAAGGCTTTTACGGACCCAATTAGGTCAGCATTAGCGGCAATATCGACAAAAGTTGCTCCTCCGGCTGTAGCGGCTTTAACTACTGAGAGAACCTGCGAGCGATCGAAATTATTTAACCCACTAATCACTTTCAGGGCATGACGACGGGCGAAGGCTTGCTGTAAGGCAAAATTGATCATTAATCTACACCTATCTGGAATTCTCAAAAAACATTTTCCCACCTTCTCGCTAGTAAGAGGGTGGGATTTGAGAATTCTTAGGGAAATTTTCTTTAATTTAGGTTTGGATTCTCTTGGTTTCTGCGCTTGAGGTTTTGCAGTTGTTGCAGCAGTACCTCGATTTCCGCTTCTAGATGCAGGTATTTCACCTGTTGGTCAGCTTGGTAGGTGGTGCGAATCTGTTTCATGGCGGAGGATTCCTTAGTTAGTACAGTTGTCATAGCGGTATCTATAGAGTGCTGATTATGTTCAATTGTTTCAATTTGTGTATAGTACCTTGACAATGTCTTAAAGAAAACCTTTTTATGGTAGTTTCTCAACTGGCACAGGATGAAAGAGGGGAAAAATTCTTGCAACCAAGGGGATCGGAGTGCGATATACTCAGTCGCGAACGATATTGGCAAGCATGACCATGGTAGCGGTAGCAATTTTAGCAGCGGGTAAGGGAACCCGAATGAAGTCCAGCCTTCCGAAAGTTTTACATCCCCTCGGCAGTCGATCGCTAGTGGAACGGGTACTTAATGTCAGCGAATCCTTACATCCCCGGCGAAAACTGGTAATTATCGGTTATGAAGGGGAACAGGTGCGAAATACTCTACAGCATCTTGCGGATATCGAATTTGTTGAACAAAAGGAACAGTTAGGCACTGGCCATGCTATTCAGCAGTTAATCCCCCATTTAGAGGACTTTCAGGGGGATTTGTTGGTCTTAAATGGCGATGTTCCCCTGTTGCGTCCCGAAACCTTGCAAAATCTTCTCCAGATTCATAAAAACCATGGTAACGCTGCCACCCTCTTAACTGCTAACCTTCCTAACCCGAAAGGTTACGGTCGAGTTTTTTGTGATGGCAATAATCTCGTTAAGCAGATTGTCGAAGAAAGAGACTGTACCGATGCCCAACGACAAAACCACCGGGTTAATGGGGGTATATACTGCTTTAATTGGTCAAAATTAGCGGCGATACTGCCTAATTTAACTCCCAATAACGATCAAGGTGAATACTATCTCACAGATGTGGTCAATTTTCTCGATCCCGTCATGGCTGTGGATGTGGAGGATTGTTTAGAAATTAGCGGCATTAACGATCGCAAACAATTGGCCGCCGCCTATGATATCCTGCAAACTAGAGTCAAAGATGATTGGATGGCCGCTGGAGTCACCATAATTGACCCCGATAGTGTCACCATTGAGGATACTGTCACCCTCAGTCCCGATGTGATTATCGAACCCCAAACCCATCTGCGCGGTGAGACGATAATCGCTTCTGGTTGTCGTATAGGTCCGGGGAGTTTAATCGAAAATAGTCGGATAGGCAGCGATGTAACGGTCTTATTTTCAGTTATTTCTGATAGTCAGGTGGATTCTGGTTGTCGCATCGGTCCCTATGCTCATTTGCGCGGAGAAGCGAAAATTGGGGCTAATTGTCGAGTCGGTAATTTTGTTGAAATTAAAAAAAGTAGCATCGGCAATAAAACCAATATTGCCCATTTATCCTATCTGGGAGATGCCACTTTAGGGGAAAAAGTGAACGTTGGTGCGGGAACAATTACTGCTAATTACGATGGTGTGAAAAAACACCAAACTCTGATCGGCAGTGGCACAAAAACTGGAGCAAATAGTGTTTTAGTGGCTCCTTTAAAATTAGGAAAAAATGTCACCGTGGCTGCGGGTTCAACTATCACTAAAAATGTCCCCGATAATGCTTTAGTTATTGCTCGCGAAAGTCAGCGTGTGATCGAAAATTGGTCAGATCAGTTTCAGTAGGTTATGGCAGTTATCAGTTATCAGTTATCAGTTATCAGTTATCAGTTCACTGTTTACTGTTTACTGTTCACTGATGGTGTCTAAGGCGTTAAAGTTGCGCGATGAAGCATGAAATGCTATAAAAATCTCAGTCCTCCCTATAGAAAAGAGTAAAAACTTTATGGCACGCACCGAGTCCACAATGTTAGATTTGGGGACAAAAGCTCCCAGTTTTGCCTTACCCGATGTGGTTTCGGGTGAAACTATTTCTCTGGACAGCTTTGCGGCTAAAACCGCTCTGTTAGTCATCTTCCTCTGTGAACATTGTCCCTTTGTTAAACACATTCAAGAAGAACTTACCCGTCTAGGTTGCGATTATGCTAACACCAATCTGGGCATCCTCGCCATTAGTTCTAATGATGTGGAGAAATATCCCGATGATTCGCCCGAAAATTTGAAAAAAATGGCGATAACCCTTGACTTTAAATTCAATTTATGCTATGACGAAAGCCAAGAAGTGGCGAAAGCTTACACGGCAGCCTGTACTCCCGATTTTTTCCTCTTTGATAGTCAGCGGATTCTAGTCTATCGCGGTCAATTGGATGATAGTCGTCCTAGTAATGGTGTACCGGTGACAGGCAAAGATCTCCGGGCCGCTATTGACAAGGTTTTAAGCGGTCAACCGGTGCCGACGGAGCAAAAACCCAGTTTAGGCTGTAATATCAAATGGAAACCGGGTAATGAGCCACCCTATTACGGTTAATTAACGAAGGGTGTGGGGTGTGGGGTG
>NZ_JAQMSY010000072.1:0-59715 GCF_028329095.1 Microcystis sp. CS-574 | reverse complement strand
GGTGTGGGGTGTGGGGTGTGGGGATAAAAAATCTGATTACTGATTACTGATTACTGTTCCCTAAATTGTCCCTAAAGGACAAAATTGACCCGATAATTCTAGTTTATTGTTTTGCAGCAGATATAAACCGTATTCAATTCCTTCCACTACTGCTTGATAGGAAGCTTCTAAAATATTACTAGACACTCCCACAGTAGTCCATCTTTGTTGACCGTTACTGGACTCGATTAAAACCCTAGTTTTCGCTGCCGTCCCCGAACCACTATCGAGAATTCTCACTTTATAATCGGTCAGGTGAAAGTTAGCAATTTCGGGATAGAATTTGACTAAAGCCTTTCTTAAAGCCCGATCTAAAGCAGCCACTGGACCGTTACCTTCGGCCACTTCTAATAAATCTTCCTCTTTTACCTGTACTTTAATTGTCGCAATCGCATTACCACTATCCCGGAGCATATCACAATAAACTTGGAATCCTTTTAATTCAAAAAGGTGACTTCTCTGTCCCAAAGCTTCCCGCATTAATAACTCAAAACTAGCTTCGGCTGCCTCAAATTGATAACCCTGACTTTCTAAGATTTTTAAACGTTCCAATATTTGCCGACAGGTGGGATCATCTTTATTTAAATCGATGCCAAAACTGCGCGCTTTCGCTAAGACATTACTTAATCCCGATTGGTCAGAAATGACGATGCGGCGCTGATTCCCGATCGCTTCTGGATTAATATGTTCGTAGGTGAGGGGATTTTTCGCCACCGCAGAAACGTGAATACCGCCTTTATGGGCAAAAGCGGAACGTCCGACGAAGGGAGCATGATCATCTGGGGCTAAATTGACCATTTCGCTGATTTTTCGGCTAGTTCCCGTCAATCGGCCTAATTGATTTTCTTCTAGGCAAGAAAAGCCCATTTTTAACTGAAGATTGGGAATTAAAGTACATAAATTGGCATTGCCGCAGCGTTCCCCATAACCGTTAATTGTGCCTTGAATCATGCGTGCGCCCTCGTTAACTGCCGCTAAAGAGTTAGCTACGGCGGTTCCTGCATCATTATGAGCATGAATGCCTAATTGAGGCGCATTTTCCTCATCAGGATCGATACCCAATTGCTCCCGCACTTTCTCCACAATAGGGGCGATTTCTTGGGGTAAAGTGCCACCGTTGGTATCACAGAAAACTAACCATTCGGCCCCGGCATCCCTGGCGGTTTTGAGGGTTAAAAGGGCGTATTCGGGGTTATTTTTGTAACCATCAAACCAATGTTCGGCATCATAAATGACTCGTCTTCCCTGACAGCGTAGATACTCGATTGTATCTCCTATCATGGCTAAATTCTCCTCCAAACTGGTTTTTAAGCCCTCTGTGACGTGCAGATCCCAAGATTTGCCGAAAATTGTCACCCAACGGGTTCTAGCTGCGAGAATGGCGGTTAACATCGGATCTTCTCGGGCTTCGACATGGGGGCGACGAGTGGAACAAAAAGCGACTAATTCCGCTTGTTTTAGGGGTTTTTCGTGCATTTTCCAGAAAAATTGACCGTCCCTAGGGTTTGCGCCCGGCCAACCGCCTTCGATAAAAGGAATACCCATCCGATCTAATTCCCTAGCGATTTTAATTTTGTCTTCTAGGGAGAGGGAAATACCTTCTCGCTGGGCCCCATCCCGGAGAGTAGTGTCATAGACCCAAATGCGCTTACCATTGTTCATAGAAATAGTCAATAGGTGTTAATATTAATTAATAACTGTAGCGACTTAAAATCACGCCCCTAATGCCTAGAATAACAGTTTACGGTCAAACAATCACCTGCGATCGAGGTAAAAATCTCCGTCGTATATTATTAAAACATGACATTTCTTTGTATAATGGCGGTTCCAAGTTAATCAATTGTCGCGGCATCGGCAGCTGTGGAACCTGTGCGGTGGCAATTGTGGGCGAAGTTTCTGCTATCAATTGGCAGGAAAAAGCGCGTCTTTCTTTACCTCCCCATAACCCCAATAATAACCGTCGTCTTGCTTGTCAAGTCAAAGTTTTTGGTGATATTGAAGTGACTAAATACGATGGTTTTTGGGGACAAGGAGACTCAGTGATCAGTGATCAGTGATCAGTTATCAGTTATCAGTGAGCAGTATTAAGTATTAAAGTGTTAAAGTATTAAGTGGCAAGTTCGGAGCCTTCTTTTCACTGTTTACTGATTAAGGTTATCAAATGAACGAGACAATAACTTTTCGGATATCACCAATAATTCGGGTAACTTTATTAAGTTTATATGTGGCGTTAACCATCCCTTTACCCTTTTTAGCAAAAGTCACTAATTCCCCCGTTAATCCCAATTTTCTTTGGTTAGGAATCAGCTTAGGATTAATCGCTTTATACGGAGCTTTAAGTGAAAGAGTGATTTTATCAGAAACAGGGATACAAGTTACCTATCCCCAATGGTTTCCTGCTTTTCTTCGCTCTGGTTGGTGGTTAAATTGGACAGATATAAAAGAACTTAAATGTCGCAGTACAGGACAGGGTGGTTTAGTTTATTATTTCCTTGATCGCTCCGCAGAAAAAGCCTATTTATTGCCGATGCGAGTAGTGGGATTTAATCGCATGGTCAAAATAATCGAGGAAAAAACTAACCTGGATATGACCGATATTCGCCCCCTTTCTCAGCCTTGGATGTATGGAATTCTTTTTATTCTCACCCTATTTTTATTATTAGTCGATGCTTGGACTATTGCTACGGCGAGAACTATGATTCCCTAATAAATTCGGCTCAAAACGTAATCCACTAGCTCGATTAACACCTCTTTTGAGGGAGAAGAAGCTAAACAGTCAAGGTGTTTTAAGGCACTTTGTCCGTATTGATTGGCTAACTCTTTTGAGCGAAGAATACCTTGGCTAGAGTGAATAAAATCAAGAGCTTTTTCGATGTCTCCTTCCTGACTAAATTCCCGTTCGATTAACACTTCTATATAGGGATTTTCCTCCATAGCAAAGAGAGCGGGAGCAGTGATATTACCACTGATCAAATCGGAGCCAGAGGGTTTTCCTAATACTTCCGTGGGAGAGGTAAAATCGAGAATATCATCGACGATTTGAAAAGCTAATCCTAAATTGCGACCATAATTATATAAATGATGATTAACTTCAGCCGATTGCTCGCTTAATACCCCAGCGGCTTTGGCACTATTGGCAATTAAAGAAGCTGTTTTGTAGTAACTTTTTTCTAGATAAGCTTCCAGGGAGATACTGGTATCAAAGCGATTAATTCCCTGTTGAATTTCCCCTTCAGCAAAATCGCGAATCACTTCTGAGAGCAATTTTACCACTTCTAAATTATCTAAATTAGCTAGATACCAAGAGGATTGAGCGAAGAGAAAATCCCCCGCTAAAACCGCCACGCGATTGTCAAATAAACTGTTAACGGTGGGAACACTGCGCCGCAATTCTGCCTCATCTACCACATCATCATGGACAAGACTGGCAGTGTGAATCATCTCCGTGATTTCCGCTAATCGACGATGACGGGGAGTGATATCCCGGTCTAACATGGTAGCGCGAGATACCAGCAACACGATCGCCGGTCGAACGCGTTTACCACCGGCTTCGAACAAATGTTCTGCTGCCGCCGCTAAAATGGGATGACGAGCGCCGACGAGATTTTTTAAGTTATCGGTCAAAAGACGGAGATCATCGTCAACGGGTGCGAATAAAGAAGTTGTTGGGATCATTGGTTAGCCAATTGGCGAGATAGTTACGAAAGTTTACATATCCTTACATTTATTTTAAGCTAACCGTCCAGACTAGGGAAGGGGAAGCATCAGTGATCAGTGATCAGTAAACAGTGAGGGGTTGGAGGTTGGGGTTTTGGGGTATTAGTTGAAATTTCCCCATCTCCCCCCACACCCCACACCCCACTTCCCTCATCCCTAATTTTTTTCCTGACAAAACTCTTGTCATTGTCAAGACTCTAGGGTAACTTGTATATAAAAATTAATAAAGCGAGAAGTATTAGAACGATGTTGAGACTAATTAGCGACTTTGACGGCCCGATAATGGACGTATCGGAGCGATATTACCAAGTTTATCAATACTGTTTACAGAAAACCGCCTATAAAGGTCAAATTATCGGGGAATTATCGAAAGCGGAATTCTGGCAGTTAAAACGGGATCAGGTTTCTGAGAAGCGTATCGGGGAAATGTCAGGATTAGATGAAGATCAAGCGCGTAAATTTGCCCATCTTCGTCGTCAAACTGTTCATACTTTACCCTATCTTGTCCACGATCGCCCGGTGGTTGGTTCTTTGGAAACTCTCCAGAAAATCCAAGAGTTAAAGATCGATTTAGTCGTGATGACGATGCGGCGGGTATCTGAGCTAGATCATGCCTTTAATCGCCACGATATCGGTCGTTTTTTCGCCGCTAATCGTCGTTATTGTCTAAATAACAATTACACCAAAACCAACGACGTGCGCGACAAAACCCTGCTTATGGCTAAGGCCGCTAAAGAACTGCCGGCGGCTGCCGATACTTGGATGGTGGGGGATACGGAAGCGGATATTGCCGCCGCTAAGAGCCAAAATATCAAGGTTATTGGCGTATTATCGGGGATTCGCAGCCGTTCCCGTTTAGAGAGCTACGAGCCTGATTATATCGTCAATAACCTTGGGGAAGCAGTGGACGTGATCTTAGGATCCCTACGAGCGTTCGGTTAACGGAAAAAACTACTAATCACCCAAAAGATCAGAAAAGTGATGAGCGCATAAATTTGGCGATCACCGAAAATATTCAAATCAGCCTTGGCCGCTAAACTGGCTAATCCCGCTCCCAGAGCGACTCCTAGCACTAAACCAGCGAGAGTGAATAGTAAGGCGCGGCCAAAACGTTTTTCTTTGCGGTTGAAAAAATAGATATTAACGAAAACGCCAAAAGCTAAGAGCAGCGGTAAAAGGGAGCCACTGGGATCGGGAACTAACAGCGTTATTGCTCCTAAACAAGCGTAAATCACTGCTGGTACACCTATATCCTGTGCAGAAGGTGTATCGATTGAGCTTCGCCACCAGTTAGGAGATTTACTGCTAGTAACTGGTTTACTTTCCACCGGAATCGTCAGACGTTCGGGAAAACGAATGCGATCGGGTACTTTAATCCTACCTTCCTGTCGCATCCGCAGTCGATCCATGAGGACAGAATCGTAGGCCGCCTCGATCGATTCGACAATTTTGCTATCATTCTGATACTGTTGCACCAGTCTTTGTTTGGCCTCTTGAATTTCTTCAAAAGAGGATTCTTCAGTAACCCCAAGTTGTTCGTAGGGATTCTGTTCACTCATGAACATACCTCCTTAATTATGCTCCCGATAGTCATGATCTTAACCCGATGTTCTGTAGTTTAACTTGAGATGCAAGCTTATTTAAATTAATTAAGTTTAGCGAAAATCTGGCTAGAATCGATCGCTTCGTAGGGATAACCACTGGCATCTAAAAGGCTTTTTTCGGCGATTTCTCCTTCCTTAACGATAATTAAGCGGTTTTTACCCCCGTAGGCCTTAATTGTGACAATTTCTAAAGCAAATAATCCTGGGGAGAAACGGGGATTTAAGGCCCCATCGTACTCGAATTTACTCTGCATTAACTGCAAAGCATAGACGCTACTGCTATCAAAGGGTGCTGCCTCCCGCAGGGTTTTGGCCCGCAGCACTGGGATTAAATCGCCAAAAGGAATAGAAATCGTTTGCCAAGTGCGATCAAGTGTATCAAAAGAATAACAGTAACCGATGCCGTCCCAACGTCCTTCACAACGCAGAATTAATTTATAGCGTTTTCCGTCCCCTTGTACCTGTAATTCTATTCCCTCGTAGTTAGATAAATTTAGGGGAGGATTCAGGTTTCTGGTACGAACTGAGGCAAAACCGCCGTTATTTTCAGTTCTAACGATACCAGAAAAGAGAGCGCGTCCTCCGGTTAGGGTTATCTGACTCTCACTCACTCCTCCCATTACCACATCATCCACCGCACCCCAGATTTCTTTTATATCACTGCTGGGATTGCTAAAGTCAAAGAGGGTTTTTTCAGCGGTTATACCGGCATTTTTCAGTAAATCAAGTAAATTAGCTAAACTATGGCGGTTATTCTCCCCTTGACAGTAGATAATCTCATCAATCCCCATGAACAATTGCGGGGTTTGCAGAGCGAATAAATCGACATTTTCAGCAAATAATTGACGTGCAGACTCGATATTATCGACTAAAGCGCGAATTTGATAGTTTTGCTGCTGTAGTTGAGCGATTACCTTTCTACCGATCGCGTTTTCACCACCAATGACTAAAATAGTCTTCATGCCTTGCTCATTTGTTAGCTGAATTTTTTTATCTTCCCCGAAACCGAGCAGTTTTTGCAGACAACTCCAGAGGGGAATACTATCAAAATAGTCCAGAGTTTGCCAAAATCTCTGAAAATCCCAGGTTTTTGACTCAGCCATAAATTTTATCTCCTTACTGCCATTAATTTTTATTTTATCGAGTTAATTTGGCTGTTTGAGATCAAAGACTCTCCTGTAAAAATCAAAAATCTTCCGTTAGGTGAGGAAACTCCGAGACAGGAGGAGAAAAAAGACAAGAGACAACTATCCTACCCATAAAACCGAAGATGATGTCAAATTTATCTGTGCTTTTAGATATTTTGACCCGATAGCGGCTCGAGAACTTACTTTTGCGGGAGGTCTATTAATTTTGACTCTCTTATTCTTCGTCTGATCAGTTTAACTTAATATAGGAGCGATCGATCTTTGTGTCCTTTGTGGTTCGTTCTATTCGCTCGTACCCAGCAAACCCAAGAGGACCTATTTTTGCTTTGTTCGATTCCATACTATCTAAGTTTCTAAGCTGATTCAAACTACTAATTTGCCATAACCAGTCTAGGATAGCCAACGGAAGGATGCTGCAAAAGTTGTGGAGTTAATTAACAATCATTCCCGAAAATGTCTTGACTATCGAACCCCCTTTGAGGTATTTTATCAAATACGATCGGATAGTGATGCAATTCAGATTTGAGTTTACTGCAAATTTTTTTAATCATCATGCCACAACAATCCTTAATCCCTAAAACCCCGACAGAGCAAGCCATCCCCAATCCCCTAGCACAAAATAGTTTAAATGTCAAGCTTTTTAGAAAAATATGTTTATTGTCTCCCCTGTTGTTTTGGGAATTATTTGGTTTAGCAGTTAGCTCGGTGAGAGCAGTGGAAAACCTACAATGTCCCGTCATTTCTAGGGAAGAGGTTGATACTAATGCTCTCCAAAGAGAAATTGCTAATTATTCGGCCACTCTGCGAGTCTATCCTAGCGATCTGGGTACGATTAAACTTTATCTTCAACGGGGAATGGCCCGAGAAAAAATCAATGATCAAAACGGTGCGATCGATGATTTTAGTCAATACATTTGGTATAGTAATTATCATGCTCCCGCCTTCAAAGATAGACAGTTACTAGCCCAAGCCTATTACCAAAGAGGTGTGTTAAAGTTAGCCATGGTCATTGAGGGGGAAAAAATCCCTATAGCTGAGGAAATCCCTGTTATTGAGAAAGAAACACCATTGATTGAGCGAGAAAGCCGAATTAAATATCAACATCAGCTAAAATTATTGGAAGCTGCCCGCTCAGATTTTCAGCAAGCCTTTAAATATAATCCCAATAAAAGCGAAGTTTACTTTAACCTAGCAATTATTGCATTTTTGCTCAATCATCAATCCTTGGCTTTAGATTATTACCAGCGTTTCATCGGTTATGAAACTGAGAATTATCGCGGCTATTATCATCGAGGAAACCTTTACTCTCACTTAGGCAATTATGCGGCGGCTATCAAAGATTATGATCTGGCCATTTCATACAAACTCGATCTAATTGAAGGCTATTATAATCGGGCCATAGCTTTAGAAAAGATAGGGAGAAAACGAGATGCTTTTAAGGATTATAAAATCGTTTTAAAATGCTCACCTAACTTATTTTTAGCCAAGAATGCTCCTAGCAGTTATCAAAACCGCGCCAGAGTACAAATTGAAATGGCTGACGAGGAAGTAGAATTAGCCAATTTATCGAATAATTCCCCCGAAGGATATCAAACAGCGATCGAGTATTATAATGGAGCCATCAAAGACTTAGCACTTGTCATCCGTATTAATCCCAACTACGATAAAATTCCCCATTCTAGAGCATTTCTTAAACGGGGTTATGCTCACCTAAGACTCAACAATAATCAAGGGGCAATTCAAGATTATAACCAAGCAATTTATCTGCAACCCCAAGACGCAAAAGCCTATGTATATCGTGGGTTAATGCGAGCCAATAAATATCAAGAATACGCAGGAGCTTTAGAGGATTTTACTGCGGCAGTGGCACGAAATCGTCATGATGCAGCCGCTCACTATCATCGGGGGTTAGTGCTGTATAAATTAGGGCGTTATCAGGAGGCAGTAGATAATTATAATATTGCCTTAGCCCAAGATGATCGGATTAATACACCTAGTTTTACTTCTCGCTCTGTCTGTAGCGAAAATATCCAAGAATCTGCCGACAAAAATTATTTTTATAACTCCAGAGAAACCGATTTTCGTCCTAATTATAACATCTCTTGTCATGCTCAAGCCCGGGGAGATGCTTATTTTGCTCTGAAAAATTTTGCCGCGGCCGAAAGAGATTATACTACTTATATAGTTGCCCATCCTAACGATCCAGAAGGGTATCATAAACGGGCCAATGCGCGTTTTGAAAAAGGGGATAAACAGGGAGCGATCGAGGATTATAATGTATTTCTACAAAAAGTCCGCGATGCGAGAATTTTCTATAGTCGTGGTAATAGTAGCGCTGACGTGGGAGATGATCAAGGAGCGATTACAGATTATCTGCAATCTTTGAGCATTAGTCCTATCGATGTGACAGTGTATAGTAATCGGGGAAATGCACGCACGGATACCGCTACTATTCCCGATAATGTACAAGTAACACCGAGAATATCGGAGAATCCGATCGCCTATAATAATCGTGGTATTATTCGACGACAAACTGGTGATAAAGAGGGTGCTTTAGAGGATTTAGATAGGGCAATCAGCTTGAATTCCAATAACCCAATCCCCTATAATAACCGGGGAGTTATTCGCTTTGATTTGGGAGATAATGCCGGTGCTTTGGAGGATTTAAATATGGCTATTGCTCTCCAGTCTAACTATGCTGAAGCTTACTATAATCGAGGTTTAGTTAAGGAAAAAATGGGCGATAAGAAGGGAGCGATTGCGGATTATCAATTAGCAATTACTTATCGTCCCAATTATGGCGAAGCTTATTATAACTTGGCTCTTGCCACCTACGATGATAAAAATCCTAGTAGTCGAGTAGGGAGCCTTAACTATTTGCAAAAAGCCGCTAATGCTTTGATAAAAACTGGTAATTTAGAACTGTATGAACGCGCGGTAGAATGGATGTTAAAAATGCAGTAATTTGTCTAAAAAATAAGCTCATTTTTGACAAAGGCTTCAAGATTTTATCATTGATTAGCTTTCTTGCATAATTAATTTTTGGGGGGTCAAAAGGCTCCCAGAAAAAATCTGGCAATTCTCCCCCCGAAAAAGAAGGCTATAAACTAAGTACATGAAAGCTTTTAGCTGAACAAATTAGGTTTTATAGCAATTCCATTTGATACGTAAATAGAGCTTGCTATGGTAAAATAAAAACGGTTCTTCGGTTTGTGTTATGCAATGGACGGGGGTTATAATAGATGTAACCCTTATATAGAAAAACATTTGGCAATTTTTGTCAATTGTTTTTGATCTAGAGCGAACTAATCAATTAAGTCTCTTGCCAGATAAGGATTTAGTCGATTTATGTCCCCCTATCGAACCATACCAAGTAACGAAGAACCTTTCTATCCAGCCGTGATTAATTACAAGAATACGCAAGAGGCTAATCAGCAAATACCGCAAGTACCGCAAGAGATGAAGAATAAAGCTAAGGCAGTCAATATTAATCAGTGGTGTCCTCGTCGAGAGTTAAAACCAGTGGAAGACCCGAAAATTTACGATTACATAGAATGTAAGTGAGTGAATTACTGAATATTAACTTCGAGATATTGAGGTCGATAAGTACGAACGTAATTCAACACCTGGTCGAGATCCGCTCGGTTGGTCAGGGCGATACACCATGAGGTTCCGTCTTCGCCATTGGGTTTTTCAAAGGACGGATCGTAGTGACCCACATTCCGCACCCTAAGTGTCACAACGTCTTAAAAGAGGAAGGGGCGTGAGCCAAAATACTTATCTAGAGGAGTTATACCATTTTTCTTTATTCGCGTCACAACGAATGCAGGCTTGGCAAGCATTCGAGCGTGGATGTCTGTCATGGATTTAGAAATTTGGTATAATCTTACCGTTTTCTACCCCCGAGGAAATTCCCCTTCCGGCAGCAGAATGGGGCCTTGACAAATTAACAGTGATCCGGTATGTGTGGGAAAATTGTCTTAAAATATTATCTACGCTGCTACTATCACTAAACTAAAAAATTAAAGAGCGCATTAGCTTAATCCTTCTCAAAAGTTAAAATTCTATGGCTGAAAGCTTGAACCATAAATCCGAAAAACCTTCTCCCCCTCCCGTACCCCAAGAAAATCCTTGGCTAGAAGCAGTTAAAACCATTGTCACGGCTGGAATTTTGGCCTTTGGCATCCGCACTTTTGTGGCTGAGGCCCGTTATATTCCCTCTTCTTCCATGGAACCCACTCTCCAGATTAATGATCGCCTAATTATCGAGAAAGTTAGCTATCATTTTCAGAAGCCAGAACGGGGTGATATAGTGGTTTTTAGTCCGACAGCCGCTCTAAAAGCTCAAAATTTTCAGGATGCTTTTATTAAACGGGTGATTGGACTGCCGGGGGATAAGGTGCAAGTCAAAAACGGTTTAGTTTACGTCAACGGTAAAGTTTTAGCGGAAAAGTATATCGCCGAAGAACCTAATTATACTTACGGACCGGTGACAGTTCCCCCCGATCAATATCTGGTTTTGGGCGATAATCGCAATAATAGTTATGATTCCCACGCTTGGGGCTTCGTTCCCCGGGAAAACTTAATCGGTCGCGCTGTGGTGCGTTTTTGGCCCTTCGATCGTCTGGGAGGACTTGACAACCCCGAAGCTGCCATAAATCAGAATTAATGTCAACAAAATAAATATAAAAATTCCCCCTAAAACTAGGGGGATTCGGCCATCTATTTGAACATATTACTCACGGAATTGTCCTCATGGATGCGCCATATGGCCTCACCCAGAATCGGGGCAACCGGCAAGACTTTCAGTTGCGGGAAAAAATGGTCTTGTGGGACGGGAATCGTGTTAGTAACGATCACTTCCTCGACTATGCCACTGGATAAACGCTCGATCGCAGGACCGGAAAAAACCGGATGGGTGGCACAAGCATAAACCTGCCGCGCCCCTTTGGCTTTCAGTAACTGCGCCCCTTGAGCGATCGTACCGGCCGTATCGATCATATCATCGACTAAAACCGCCGTTTTATCCTTAACATCGCCGATCAAGTTCATCACTTCCGCCACATTATGGGTTTGCCGGCGTTTATCAATAATTGCTAGGGGCGCATCACTGAGTTTTTTGGCAAAAGCCCGCGCCCTAGCCACCCCACCCACATCGGGAGAAACCACGACGATATCGGGTAATTGTTTACTGAGAAGATAGTCCACCACCACTGGGGAACCGTAAACGTGATCGAAGGGAATATCGAAATAACCTTGAATTTGGGACGAATGCAAATCCATGGCCAACACGCGACTTGCCCCCGCTTCCGTGATCAGATTAGCCACCAGTTTAGCGGCGATCGATTCCCGGCCGGCGGTTTTGCGATCGGCGCGAGCATAACCATAATAGGGAATTACGGCGGTAATTTGTCGGGCAGAAGCACGACGACAGGCATCAATCATGATCAACAATTCCATCAAGTGATCGTTGACGGGATTGCAACAGGGTTGAATTAAATAGACATCACAGCCCCGGATCGATTCCTGAATCTGGATGTACAATTCACCATCGGCGAAACGTTTACGAATCATCGGCCCCACATCCATACCCAGATAACGGGCCACCTCTTGGGCGAGAGATACATTAGCGGATCCCGAAAAGAGACGCAGACGATTGCTGTCCGACGCGGCGGGAAACATCGGATGTCGCATCAAAGTAGCAGAATAGCTCACAGCAGATTCTTTACCCTCAAACTCAAGGCACTTTTTTCTATCATCTCAGTTTTGTTGAAAATCTGAGTGGATTTCTTTGTTAGATCTCAATCATAACCAATTACCGATCATTTTCGAGCCGTTGCAGCCCCTTTTAGCAGCAACGGCCATGGCAAAATTGCCGCCGGATTTTGTCAAAACCGATTAACGTTTGGCTAACTTTTTCACCGGTAATTTACGCAGACGGATCGATTTCGGGGTAATTTCCACCAACTCATCTGGTCCAATGTATTCGAGGGCGCGTTCGAGACTCATATCCACGGGGGATTGTAACTGAACCAATTCATCCCCGGTGGCGGAACGATGGTTAGTTAACTGTTTAGTTTTACAGATATTGATCTCCACGTCTTGAGGCCGGTTACTTTCGCCGATAATCATGTTTTTATACACTTTTGTCCCCGGAGTAATAAAGAATACCCCCCGGTCTTCGGCGTTTTTGAGGGAGTAGAAAGTGGCGACTCCTTCCTCAAAGGCAGTAATCACACCATTGTAACGGGTGGCTAATTCCCCGGAGAAAGGACGATATTCGAGAAAACTATGGTTCATAATCCCCTCACCGCGACTCAGACGGATAAATTCCCCCCGGAAACCGATTAAACCCCGGGCCGGAATCACGAATTCCAATTGAGTACGGCCATTGCTGCCCGTCTGCATATCCTGCATTTCCCCTTTCCGTTGGCCAAGACGTTCGATACTGGAACCCACCGCTTCTTCGGGTACATCTAAAACGAGGTATTCGTAGGGTTCGCAGGGTTGACCGTTAATTTCGCGATAGATAACCTGCGGCTGCGATACTTGGAATTCGTAGCCTTCCCGACGCATGGTTTCGATGAGAATGCCTAAATGTAGTTCTCCCCGGCCCGAAACCAGGAATTTCTCGGCAGAATCACTTTCTTCCACCCGTAGGGCGACGTTAGTTTCTAATTCTCGCATGAGACGATCGCGAATTTGCCGCGAGGTGACGAAAGTGCCTTCCTGACCGGCAAAGGGAGAATCGTTCACCGAGAAGGTCATTTGTAGGGTCGGTTCATCGACTTTAATTAGGGGTAAAGCTTGCGGGTCATCGGCTAAAGTTACCGTTTCCCCGATGTTAGCGTCGGCAAAACCAGCCACAGCGACGATATTACCGGCGCTGGACTCGTTTAGTTCCACCCGTTTGAGGCCTTCAAAACCAAGAAGTTTTGTTATTTTACCCTTGACAATTGCGCCCGTATCCTTTACTAAAGCAGCCTGTTGACCAGCTTTAATTACGCCGTTATGGATGCGGCCGATAACGATGCGTCCTAAGTATTCCGAATAATCGAGGGTGGTTACTTGCAGCTGTAGGGGTTTGTTAACGTCCCCGGCCGGTGGTGGAACGTGGTGTAAAATCGCCTCAAACAGGGGCTGCATATCTTTGTCTTCGTCTTCGAGGCTTTCTTTGGCGAATCCTTGCATCCCGGAAGCGAACAGAGTAGTAAAATCACATTGGTCGTCATCAGCACCCAGTTCCACAAACAGATCGAAAACTTTGTCCACGGCTAGGTTAGGATCGACGTTAGGGCGATCGATTTTATTGACCACGACAATCGGTCTTAATCCCTTTTCTAGGGCTTTTTTCAGCACAAAACGCGTCTGGGGCATCGGCCCCTCGTTAGCATCGACAATCAGGATACAACCGTCCACCATACCTAAAACCCGTTCCACTTCGCCACCAAAGTCGGCGTGACCGGGAGTATCGACGATGTTAATCAGGGTGTCTTGGTAACGAACGGCGGTGTTTTTGGCCAGAATGGTGATACCGCGCTCTCTTTCGAGGTCATTGGAATCCATGACGCAGGTGGGTACATCTTCCCCTTCTCGAAAGATTCCCGACTGTTTGAGGAGTGCATCGACGAGGGTGGTTTTCCCGTGGTCAACGTGAGCAATGATAGCAACGTTACGGATAGGCAGAGACATAAAATATTGAAGTAGTCTTAGGTTTATTTTTACGAGTAAACATTTCTTAATAATTCTAGCTTAGACTGACCAGCACCGTTAGCAAATCTTTATTTTTCCTTGGTTTCCCATCAGCAAGCTCTACTGCTTACTGTTGACAGACTCCCCAAACCCTAGGCAAGCAACCCACCCTCGCAGGAGTCGAGACGATAGAAAAGACAACTGGAGGCAGGGGGTAGGGGTAAATTGAAGCTAGAGTGAAAATCCTCTTGAACTTTATAGGTTAACCGGGGGGAAACTTGGCGAACAATTTGCGTCAACAGTTTGTCACCGGTTTTTTGGAGAATGGGACGGGGAATCTTATAAATAAACTTGGGAAACTTAACCATAACATTTATATGCAGTTCCCAGGTGACTTGGGTGATAACCGCCGGAATATCCCGTCCCTGTTGCCGAAAAATTGCCTCAATTTCCTGACTAGGAGAAGATAGCGGCATTTCCTCTAGTTTCATAATTGCCTGATAATCCACTAGATAGCCCAAAAACGGTTGATCGGGAATGGCAACACTGCGAGTATGATAGACTCCATTAACCGGCAGATCGAGAACCACAGCGATTTTCGGCTCCAGTTCATAGCCAAAAGCGCCATATTTACCGATGGTGATAAGATAACCATTGTCACCAAAGGGCAGAGTTTTCATCGGTTCGGCACAACGACAAAACCAACCTTCGTGAGCGCCCAGATAATCGGCAACCGTGTCCTGATTGCTATACATATCCATAGAGCCGGCAAAACGGGTTTGAAAACCGAGAAATTGATTGTCTTCTTTGACTTCTACAGATTCGCGAGCTAGGGAGTTAATGGGGGGACACTGCATGACTTATAAACCTGGCAAATGATAGTGTTAGAAAAATTTGGGGATTAACCGCCAAAGGATCGGGGAAATTTGTAGAATTGAGATTAGTGTAACGTATTGTTAAAAACTATTTGGTTAAGAAGCGATGAAAGCATTTGTAGCAGGAGCCACAGGGGAAACGGGACGGCGAATCGTTGCCCAATTAGTCGAACGTCAGATTCCCGTCCGCGCTTTGGTGAGAAACCGCGAGAAAGCGGCGGAAATTTTGCCAGCAGGGGTGGAAATCGTCGTCGGAGATGTCCAACAGGCCGATAAGTTAGAGGCACTAATCGCTGATTGTAGCGTTTTGCTATGCGCCACGGGAGCCAGACCGAGTTTTAATCCCACGGAACCTTTGTTAGTGGACTACTTGGGAACTAAAAATCTCATCGATGCGGCCAAAAAGAAAGGAATCGAACATTTTGTTCTCGTTACTTCCCTCTGTGTGTCGAACTTTTTCCATCCCCTCAATCTCTTTTGGTTAATTTTATTCTGGAAAAAACAAGCGGAGGACTATTTAATCAATAGTGGACTAACCTACACGATTGTGCGCCCCGGAGGCCTTAAAAACGATGATAATCTTAATGCCATTAAAATGTCATCCGCCGATACCCTTTCTGAGGGCAGTATTCCCCGCACGAAAGTGGCCTCGGTTTGCGTAGAATCCCTATTTTATCCCGCCGCTAACAATAAAATTATCGAAATTGTTGCTCCCTCAGATGCTCCCAATCTCGATTGGACTCAATTGTTTCAAAGTGTCGGCTAAACAGTTATCAGTGATCAGTAATCAGTAAACAGCAAACAGTAATCAGTGAACTGATAACCCAAATGTGGAAACTAAAAACTCATATCTGATAACTGGTAACTGATAACTGGTAACTGGTAACTGATAATCCGTTAACCTCTTAACCAGTCAAATAATTGACCGAGGGTGATTTGAAAATTCGTCGCAAAAGCGGGGACGGGTAAAAGAGCATTTTCTGATTCAAAAATAGCGATAGTTCGATCACTAAAATAAACAAAGATAATTTCTTCTTCAGGGTCGATTAACCAACCCATTTGAGTGCCGTGATCCAGACAATAAAGGATATTTTTAACAACTTTAGTCTGATTTTGATCTGGAGAGAGAATTTCAATTAGCCAGTCAGGAGCGATCGCAAAAGTATTTAATACTTTTCCCTCGCTATCGCGAGGAATATTTTCCCAGAGAAAAACTGAAACATCAGGAACTAGAGAACGACTGCCAAAAGTACAACGCAATTCAGGATAGGCACGGGCAATTCGTTGGGGTTTTAGACTAGCGTTAATAGCTGGAACTAAATCACCTTGAATAGTGCTATGTTTACCCTGGGGCATCGGTTTAGGAATAATTTGACCATCAATAAATTCCTTGGCGGGTTTAGTTTCTGGTAATTGCAGAAATTCCCTTATTGTCAGGGAATTATTAACAGTGACAACCATAAAATTTTTTTATTGATCGCTATGATCGTTAATTTTATCGCAATTTCTCCAAGCAGAGAAGATCCAAACAGTTATACAGGGCTGGCTGAATAAATCTAAAAACCTTGTTGGGTAAGACTTTTAGATCTTTTGTCAATCAAAAAGTACTGGATATGGGAGTGATCGGGGGGAAATTTAGGCACTTTTTCCCTGAAAATTAGGTAATTGGCCACCTCAAAACTGGTAAAACCCCACACCCCACACCCCACACCCCACACCCTGCCACCAGGAAAAACTTTTTGCCGCAAACCCTATATAAAAATGTCCGTCACATCGCCTGGACAGGGTTGGGGTTGGTGGTAGCGCAGAAATGCGTGGAACTACACGGAGGCTCGATCGAAATTACTATTATCCCCAGTAATGGAACCACTGTCACGATTCTATTACCGAAACTGGCCTGAAAATCAATAAATCGGAGCGAGAATCATTCTCAATCAGGGGAAAACTTCCGGGGAAGAAATTAGGAAACACCACCCAGACGGGCATATTCTAAAATTGACCGGCTGAGAGCATCGCGATCATCGCGGGTGAGATAATAATTCCGGCCACCGATATCATTAAGAAATCGCAGTAGGGCAAGACAAGCGGACTCTAGATCCGCCCGGTGTCGGGCAGCCGCTAAAGCTTGTTCAGAGGTGGCATAAACTAGGCAATCGCTAATTCCTTCCCTGCCATCCACTCGCCAACATTGAAAAGAATAACCCTGCATTTCTAGGATCAATTCAATCTGCCAACCGTGATAGTCAAATCGCGTATAAATCATTTCAAGCAGCCCCGTTTAGGAGAGGAGAGTCACAGGTTTGACC
Organism: Microcystis sp. CS-574; assembly: GCF_028329095.1. Taxonomy (NCBI): domain Bacteria; kingdom Bacillati; phylum Cyanobacteriota; class Cyanophyceae; order Chroococcales; family Microcystaceae; genus Microcystis; species Microcystis sp. CS-574. The sequence goes on along the minus strand of NZ_JAQMSY010000072.1, from coordinate 42,334 downwards.
GCTCTGATTGTTTAGAAGCCCTGCACCTGTCTAACTTTCTAATTTAACGGGTGATTATGGAAACCCTCTGCAAACTTGGTGCAGATTTCGTGCAGAAATGATTTTGTCCACTGTCTAAAGGCAGATATTACTTTAAACGATAACCAAGACCGTGAACGGTTTCAATAAAGTCTTCCGGCGCGCCGAGGGATTTTAGCTTGTGACGAAGACCGCGAATATGGGAAGTAACGGTTTCCTCGGCTGGAGAATCGTCCAAAGACCAAACTCGCTCAATAATACCCGATCGACTTAAGACCCGGCGCCCATGGGTAACAAGTAATTCTAAGAGAGCGAATTCCTTGGGGGTGAGGGAAAGAAATTGACCGTTATAACTGGCCTCGTGGGTACTGGGATTTAACTGCAAACCCCCCCAAGATAATAAAACACTGCTGGTGCTGCTGCCGCGTCGGATCAAGGCCCGAATCCGCGCCATTAATTCGCCCAAATCGAAGGGTTTAGTGACATAATCATCGGCCCCTGCGTCTAATCCGTCGATTTTATCGATTACCGTATCCCTTGCGGTTAATAATAGGACGGGAACGGTGGCATTAGCAAAGACGGGATGATGGGATTCCGCTCGTCGCAGACGTTGACAGAGTAAAGTTCCGCTTAATTTGGGCAGGGTGACATCGAGAACTAAAAGATCATATTTGCCTAATTCTAGCCAATTCCAGCCTTCTTCTCCATCTCTAGCCACATCGACAACGTATTGTCGCTCGCTCAATGCCTCTCGCAAAATCTCGGCTAGTTGCATATCATCTTCTACTACTAAAATTCGCATGGTCTAGACTTGACACTCCCGCCGTCAAGCTGACGCTGTGACGGGGGATTCTTGATTCACAGAAACCCGCTTTTCGGTACAAGTACCAACGAGTCTTACAGTTTCTCCCCAAGCTTGAAATTCCGACTGTCCATCGGTATTTGTTGACAGTATTCTCATACCTTCTTCCCTTACATTCTTGGCGGCGTTTTCATCTCTATCGTGCTGCGTCTTACATTCTGGACAAATCCATTCACGAATACTGAGAGTCAATAAATCATTTTTAAATCCACAGCAAGAACAGAGTTTTGTACTCAGATAAAACCTGTCAACTTCTACAAGTTTTCCTCCCTCTCTTTTTAGCTTGTAGTCCAAGAAATTAAGCAACATACCAAAACCAGCGTCATGTATTGATTTAGCTAATTTAGTCCTTGCTAACCCTTTAATATTCAGATTCTCGGCTACAACGATTTGGTTTTCATCGCATAACTTTCTGGAGAGTTTATGAAGAAAATCCTGTCTAGTATTTGCTATCTTTTCGTGAACCTTGGCTACCTCCTTAATGGCTTTTTGGCGATTATTAGACCCCTTGGCTTTACGAGACAATGCTTGTTGTCTCCGCTTTAAACGTTTAGCATATTTTCTGGTAGGTTTGATTGGGTCAATCTTGTAGGTTGTTTCACCATCAAAAACCGTAACTAAAGAAGATAAACCTAGGTCTATCCCTGATATTTTTAGTTTTTCAATGGTTGTTGAGTCATCCATCTCAAACAAGATGGCAGCAAAATATTTATCTGTACTGGTTTTAGAAACAGTTACGGATTTAATCTTACCATTTATTACTTGAGAAATCTTAGCTTTTACAACCCCTAATTTAGGTAGCTTAATTCCCTTATTTCTAATTGAACAACTTTCAGGATAACGGATTGATTGTTTTTTGTGCTTACTTTTAAATTTAGGGAATTTTGTTCTTTTTGAGAAGAAGTTCTTAAAAGCAGATTCTAAGTTTTTCAATGATTGCTGCAAGGTAGCGGCAGTAGCCTCAGCTAACCATTCAAAATCCAGTTGTTTCTTGAGTTGGGTAAGGTCTTTTGCCATGTCACAGTAGGTCATTCCTTTACCAGTCTCTAGGTACTGATTGTTAGTTTTATTTAAGTAGTAATTCCAAACAAAACGGACGCAACCAAAGTTTTTAGCTAAGGCTAGTTCCTGTTTTTTGTTTGGGTATATTCTCACTTTTAAAACATTTAACATCAGCCTGACCCCATCTGTGCTATCTTTTCAGTATAACACTTACCGCTTAAATGTGTCAAGCTCATACATACCTTGAGAATCAAGCCTTTCCTTATTAGGAAACGCTGTCGCGTTAGTTTAGATTCTGGGGGCAATTCATCTCCCGTTAATTTCTGGTATATTTTTAATTAAGGAGAAATTTAAGGGGAGTCCTCTTGCTCCATTTAGATAGAGTAAGCTGGAAATAGCGTCGGTTAACTTCTGATGAATTGGCTCAAACAAGGAAAATGGATCGCGGGAGGTTTCGGGCTAACTGTCTTATTGATGGGAACTATTAGCCTAGTTTCCTATCGCAATACCCTCGCCCTGCGTCAGCGCGCTGCCCAGGTGGAAGTTACCTACGAGATCATCGATAATCTCGCTAATCTTTACGCTAACATGGCGGTGGCCGAATCGGGAAGACGGGGTTATATCAAAACTGGCAGCTCTAGTGAATTGGGCCGTCATCGTCGGGCGATCGCTTTGATGCAGTCTAACTGGCAACTCCTGGCCAAACAATTAGAAAACGGCACGGATTTCGAGCGGGAAATGGTGACTCAGATCGGGGATTTAATGTATCGGCGAATTGCTCTATTTAATCAATCGATCGCCACCTATAAATCCGATCAATCCGATGATCTTTTGCAAGATGCAATCACGGTTAAAAGTGTCGATATCCGGGATAAGTTTCAAAATCTTCTTACCTATTTACAAGCTAGTCAGAAAAGAAATTTAAGAAGTAGCATCGCTAGTTCTAGGGATAGTATTAGCGAAAATTCTCTGTTGGTTTTACTGGGAACTTTTACTAGCTTTGGGATTATTTGCGGAGTTTATTTTTTAGTTTTTTGGCAAGAGAAACGGCGACAAAAAAGTGAGGAAATTCACCGATTATTACTACAAGAAAAAGAAATTTCTGATCTGAAAATTCAGCTTTTTTCTATGATATCCCATGAGTTCCGAACTCCTTTAACCGTGATTCTTTCCGCCTCGCAGTTATTAGAAAATGGCTTAAAAGATGCAGATCAGTCGAGCAGAAAAAACCTATATAGAATCCAGTCTTCTGTCAAACTAATGAATCAATTTTTAACAGATATTTTGATTTTAACAAGGGCAGAATCTGGTAATCTCAGTTGTCGGCTAGAGCCGCTCGATATTGAAGCTTTTTGTTTAAATTTAGTCGAGGATTTTCAATTTATCAATAAAAATAATACCCCGATTAAATTTGTCAGTCAGGGATTGATGATCCGTCCTTATCTAGATGAGAAACTCCTCTACTCGATTTTAAGTAATTTACTCTTAAATGCGATTAAATATTCCCCCACAGGAGCAGGGATTAGTTTGATTTTGTGGAAAGATAGCGATCGCATTGTTTTTCAAGTCCGGGATCACGGGATCGGCATTGCCGAGGAAGATAGAGGTAAGATCTATGAACCCTTTTATCGGGGTCAGAATGTGGAAAATATTATCGGCACGGGATTGGGGTTAGCAGTGGTTAAAAAATGCGTCGAACTCCACCGTGGCGAAATCGCCCTAGATAGCCAAGTGGATAAGGGAACAAGCTTTACCGTCAAACTGCCCATTTCACCCTAGTTCCAGCTTGAGCGGCCCAAAGATTACAAAATTTAACTTTCTTTCTTTCGAAACAGGACGAAAGCAACGAAGAATTTTTAAGTAAGTAGTTATAATTAAATTGAAGATAGATTTTGCCTCTGATCCCCCCTGCCCCCCTTGATAAGGGGGGTGTCTGACAACTTTTAACACCTACCTACTTATCTTCTAGATTGATCGCTCGCAAAGTCCAATCTCGATCGACCCTGAAACCGTCACCAGTGCCTGATCGCGGACCGAATTAGTCCAGAATCAACTCCCTCCGGGTTGATGGCATCGCAACTTTTAGGCAAAAACAGGGCTTTTACCGCCCAAAAAGCCTATATTTTGGCTATTTACCCCCAGTTGACCCCTGATTTTTGCAGCAGGTTGACTCTCCTGGGGAACTGGTCACGGTTTCCTGATAGGATAAGGTGACTTGGGATTAACTTATGGTGTTGAAAATATGTCTCTAAAACCTTACATTTCTCGCTTATTAGCTTTGGTTCTCGTCCTGGTCATCGGATTGATGGGTTGTTCTGGTAGTTCGGGGTTAACCGGCAATTATGGACAGGATACCCTGACGGTGATTGAAAGTTTAACCACAGCCCTTGATTTAGTCAAAGATGACCCGAATAAAGCGGCAGTTGAGTCGCAAGCAAAGGAACAAATCAACGATTACATCTCCCTCTACCGACGAGATAAAAAATCCGGGGGTTTGCGTTCTTTCACTACTATGCAAACAGCCTTAAACTCTCTAGCTGGTTATTATACCGCCTACGGTTCCCGTCCTATCCCCGACAAACTCAAACAACGTTTAAAACAAGAATTTAAACAGGTGCAATTCTCTCTCCAGAAAGGAATTTAGATACAGTTATCAGTGATCAGGGGTGAATCTCACGTTTGTGACTTTCTCTCACATATTGGTGAGCAGCAGAAGTCATTCAAAGAGGGCGAATGCAATTCGCCCCTACAATAAATAATATCATCAGGCCAATGGTAGGGGCGCACCGCGTGCGCCCCAAATATCATCTAGATATTTCGACCAAATTGAGATGCACCCGTTATCAGTTATCAGTAGAACTCGACCTAATCAGACCAAATCTGGTTAGACTAGAAATACAAAGCGTATTATAAAAAACTACAAAATTGATTCAAGACGAAACCCTAGAATTATTGGAATGGCCGCGGCTATGTCAACACCTAGCTACTTTTGCAGCGACTAAACTAGGTGCGATCGCGATTCGTCAATTGCCGTTACCGGAAAGCAAAGGGGAAAGTTTAAACCTACTCTGCCAAACCAAAGAAGTTTATAGCTTAGAACAAAAATTAGATAGTCGTCTTTCCTTTGATGGGATTACCGACATCGGCGATGCCCTAGAAAGGGCGCATCTGGGGGGTTTATTATCGGGACAGGAACTTTTAAATATTGCCACGACTTTAGCCGGAGTGCGACGTTTACGGCGTTTAATTGACGAACAGGAAGATATACCGGTTTTAAAAGAGTTAGTAGCGGAAATTCGCACCTATCCAGAGATAGAACAGGAAATACACCGTTGTATCGATGAAGATGGCCGCATATCCGATCGCGCTAGTCCCCAATTACGCGAAATTCGGGGACAAATGAAGGTGATTAGAGAGCGAATTTACCGAAAATTACAGGATATCATGCAAAAACAGGGCGGTGCTATCCAAGAAGCAGTCATTACCCAAAGAAGCGAGCGCTGGGTGATTCCCGTCAAAGCATCGCAAAAAGAGCAAATACCGGGGATAATTCACGATACTTCCAGCACAGGGGCGACTTTTTACATTGAACCTCACTCTATCGTTGACCAAGGCAATCAACTGCGGCAATATCGTCGTCTGGAACAAATCGAAGAAGAAAAAATCCTGCGACAGTTAAGTAATCTGATCGCCGAAGCTTTTGAAGACTTAGAATATTTACTAGCGATCGCTACTAGGCTCGATCTGGCCACCGCCAGGGCCCGTTACAGTTTATGGTTAGAGGGTAATCCCCCCCACTTTATCGATGGTTCGGAAACGATTACTTTACGGAATTTGCGTCATCCTTTGCTCTGGTGGCAAAAACACCACGAACAGGGGGGGGAGGTTATACCAATAAATGTGCAGATTAGCCCAGAAATTCGCGTTGTTGCCATCACCGGACCAAATACCGGCGGAAAAACCGTTACTTTAAAAACCCTCGGATTAGCGGCTTTAATGGCGAAAGCGGGCTTGTTTATTCCAGCGCGGGAACCGGTAGAGATACCCTGGTTCGATCAGGTTTTAGCCGATATCGGCGATGAACAGTCTTTGCAACAGAGTTTATCAACTTTTTCGGGTCACATTCGCCGGATTGTCCGCATTTTAGCGGCTTTAAATTCTCGTTCCTTGGTTTTACTCGATGAGGTGGGAGCCGGTACGGATCCGGCCGAGGGAAGTCCTTTGGCGATCGCTATTTTACAATACCTCGCCGATCATAGTTTACTGACGGTGGCTACCACTCACTACGGGGAATTAAAAGCGTTAAAGTATCGAGATTCTCGCTTTGAAAATGCCTCGGTAGAGTTTGATGATCGCACTCTTTCCCCTACTTATCGACTATTATGGGGCATTCCGGGGCGTTCTAATGCTTTAACTATTGCCCAGCGTTTGGGATTAAGTGCCGAAATTGTGGCCGAAGCGAGAAATCATCTGGGGGGGTTATCGGAGGAGATAAATCAAGTAATTGCTGGTTTGGAAGCGCAAAGACGGGAACAGGAGTCAAAAGCTAAGGAAGCTAGTCAATTACTCCAACAAACGGAGAAATTTTATACAGAAGTGTCCACACGGGCTAATTCTCTACAGGAGAGAGAGCGAGAATTAAAGCGTTATCAGGAGCAGGAGATACAAAAGGCTTTATTATCAGCAAAAGCAGAGATTAATGACGTTATTCGCCGATTGCAAGCAGGAACAAAAACCGGTAGAGATGCCCAAAAAGCCACAGAGGAATTAACTGCGATCGCAGAAAGGTTATTACCAAAAACGGAAAAAACTAAGGTTAATTATCGTCCGCAAGTGGGGGAAAGAGTCCGCTTGCCCAATTTGGGACAAACTGCCGAAGTTTTAGCAATTTCACCGGAATCAGACGAGATTTCCCTGCGTTTCGGTATGATGAAGATGACCCTACCCTTAGACCAGATTGAGTCTTTGGATGGTCAAAAAGTGGAAACTGCGCCAAAACCTGCCAAAAATTTGCCCCAAACTCCCACAAAACCCCAGGAGACTCCTTTAATTCGTACTGCTAATAATACCGTCGATATTCGCGGTTCTAGGGTGGCAGAGTCAGAAACGGATATCGAACAGGCGATCATCAGGGCTACCCAATCGGGTATATTATGGATTATTCACGGTAAAGGTACGGGGAAATTGCGTCAAGGTGTTCACGATTTCCTATCCCGTCATCCCCAAGTAAAACGCTTTCAATTAGCACCCCAAAATGAGGGCGGTTCGGGGGTAACTATCGCTTATTTAACTTAGGGTTTTCAGATGTGATACTAAATCCCTTGAGTATAGGCTACATATCAGGGCAGGCACTCATGCAAGGGGCAAGAGGGGGAATAAATAATCAGTCTTTAATAAATCGTGAATTCTTGACCGCAACTATCAAGACTGGCGGTTTTTATTGCCCTAATTGCCAGCTTATCTCTTCACCTGCTCGTAACGGTACCAGTCCAGATTCGGGAAAGGGCAATTCATCGGGAATGCGCCAAGGGGTTTTGTTTAATGTGATTTGTTCCGTATTCCGGGGGAGTTGATAGAAATCTGGCCCGTGAAAGCTGGCGAACCCTTCCAGTTGCTCAAGCGCATCGACGCTCTCAAATGCTTCTGCGTACAACTCTAGGGCGTGCAGAGCCGAATAACAACCCGCGCAGCCACAGGAACTTTCTTTGCTGTAGCGAGAATGGGGCGCACTATCAGTCCCTAGAAAAAACTTGGGATTGCCCGATGTTGCCGCTTGCAAAAGTGCCAAACGATGATCCTCTCGTTTCAAAATCGGCAGGCAATAAAAATGGGGACGAATGCCACCGGTAAAGAGAATGTTTCGGCTAAACAATAAATGTTGGGGCGTAATTGTGGCGGCGACGTTGTTGTTAGCAGATAGAACAAACTTGACCGCATCGGCAGTGGTAATGTGTTCAAAGACGACCCGCAGTTTCGGAAATCTGGTTATCAGTGGGATTAATTGCTTCTCAATGAACACTTTCTCGCGATCGAACACATCAATATCACCATCGGTAACTTCTCCGTGCAGTAGTAGCGGCAGCTCCAGCTGCTCCATCGCTGCCAAAACGCGATCACACCTACGAAGGTCCGTCACCCCCAAGTCGGAATTAGTTGTGGCACCGGCCGGGTAGTATTTCACCGCTTTGACAAACTGGGAGGCTTTTGCCGCCATAATTTCTTCGGGACTGGTATTATCGGTGAGATAGAGGGTCATCAATGGCTCGAACTGTTGACCCTCTGGAACTGCGGCTAGGATGCGATCGCGGTAGGCGGCGGCATCGGCCACGGAGCGCACTGGGGGCTTTAAATTCGGCATGATAATGGCACGGGCAAACTGACGCACCGTATGGGGTAGAACCGCTTTCAGTGCCGCACCGTCGCGGAGATGAAGGTGCCAGTCGTCGGGTCGAGTGATTGTGAGTCTTCGCATTGTTCCATCATACAACGGTTAGGAATCCCAGCGCCACAACTAAACACAAGAGAGAAGTCAATCTTCGGTCAAGGAATCAATTCCCTATTTCAGCAGTCAAGTCGGTTTTAACTAATAAGCTGCCGCGCATCTAAATTGGTATAGGTCGATAAGATAAGGCTAGAACTGCGGTATTTATTTCTCTTTTTTTTATAAATTCAATTGGCGTACAAGTGAATTACTTAAGACTAGATATTATTACCAAAAATCTAATCTCTCTTTTAGTTTTTACCTCAGATGTAGCCGATGAAAACATTCAAATAATGACAGGAGTGAGTCAAACTTTACAGTCTAATCCCAATGGTAATAGTCCTAAAAAACTTCTTGTTAATAATAACAATTAAACCATCTTTATTTATAGTAAATTAGTGCCAGAAATAACCAAGATAGAGCAATTTCTTGAATTGCTAATAATTCCACATTAATCAATCCTATCCAAGATTGACTAACGCATCCCCTTGAATATTTTCTTGATCGAGCGGCTTTTCAGTCCCCAAAATCCTTACAATAGGAGATGAAGATAGCCTAAAAAGTTGGAGAATATGAATTATCTCATTGCCGTGTTAGCTGATCGCATACAAGCAGAAGAAGCTGCCGTTGCCCTGGAAAAGGCGGGAATTCCCCAATCTCAAGTGACCATTCTCGGTCGCGGCTATAAAAGTGCTGATGAGTTCGGTTTGATCGATCCCTTCCAACAGGCCAAAAAACGGGCTACTCTCATGGCTTTTTGGTTAATTCCCTTCGGTTTTGCCGGCGGCTACCTTTTTAACCTGATTACGGGATTGCATACCTTTGATTGGGCTGGAGAACCGGGCAATCATATCGTCGGCGGCATTGCCGGGGCGATGGGGGGGGCGATGGGGAGTATTTTTGTCGGTGGTGGCGTGGGTTTATCGTCCGGCAGTGGCGATGCACTTCCTTATCGCAATCGTCTCGGTGCGGGAAAATATATTATTATCGTGCAGGGTTCGGAAAACCTGAAAAATCAAGCGACTCTTATCCTGCGTCAATTTAACCCCGAAAATCTGCAAGGATACGCCCTAGAACGGTGAACGGTTATCGGGAATAAGTTATCGGTCATTTGATTTTTTCCTAAGAATTTTTGATTAATTACCAGAAAACAATGTTACCAAGAGAAGAATTACTAAAGGGTGTTGAAAACCGCGAGGAGATAGCGAAAGTTATTGATAAAGCCGAACAAGCGATTAAGACTTGGGAAGTGACGACTACAGACTTTCTTTCTCCTGCGGTTTTAGCGGAAGTGGAACGAGTTTTTCAGCGTTTAACTGATGTGTCAATGCAAAAATGGGGCGGTTATCCCCAAGCAGAAAGACAGCGCCTCGGTATTGCTAGAGTTGATCTACCTTTGACAGTAACAGATATTCCCCTATCTGCCCTTGATATTGCTGGTAATTTTCTTTTTGATACCGCTAACCATCGGGATTTTTTAGGGGCAATGTTGGGGACGGGTATCGTTCGGGAAAAAGTCGGTGATATAATCGTTTTAGGTGAGCGAGGAGCGCAGGCGATTGTAGTGCCTGAATTGGCAGATTTTTTATCTGCTAATTTGCGACAAGTGCGTTCGGTTCCAGTGAAAACTAGCCTGATTCCTTTGACGGAATTAAAAGTTAGACCACCGCAAAAAAAAGAAATTAATACCGTGGAAGCTTCCTTACGTTTGGATGCGATCGCATCGGCGGGTTTTGGCATTTCTCGCAGTAAAATGGCCGAGGCAATTAGCGCTGGGGATGTGCGAGTTAACTGGAAAGATATCAGTCAATCTAGTTATAACGTTAAAACCGGTGATTTGATTTCTTTTCGGGGAAAAGGTCGTTTAGAAGTGGGTGAGGTTACTGTGACCAAAAAAGAGCGCTATCGGGTTCATTTAACCAGATTTATTTAGTTTTTTCTGTCTCTAGAATTTGTTATTAGACAGATTAATTGCCATGGCTGAGAATTTCGCCTTAATCGTGCAACTGTGTCAAGTGAGTCCCATCGGTAAACTATTACCGGGGGCGCTTTATGTTCATCGAGAAGCATTACATCAACTGGATCCTATCCTCCAGAGTTACGAACAACAAGCAAGAATTAATCAGCATTTATCTGAGGCAACAATAATTAAATTTAGCACCGATAAACCGAAAATATCTTATCTTTTTTATCCCGATTTTGATCGGGAACCTCACCCAGTTTTAACTAAAAGTTTAGTGGTAGATCTGGGGACACTAATCTTAAGTGAATGGAATTATCAAAATGCTGATAATCCGCCTATTTTACACCGAAAAGAAACTTTTGTTACTAGGGACTATCCTTTTTATGAACAATTCGAGCATCTCACAAAAATCGAGAGTGCTTTAGGACTTTTAAACAGTTCTTATCCCATCGGTACTAAACAGGAATGGCAACGACTTTTAAGAAAGCATCACCTTGATTTTGCAGGAGATTATTTAGTTTGTAATTTAGAGGGACAAAGGGAAAAATCGATAATAATTGATCGCCACAAGGCTGCTCTTGTTCGCAAAACCCTTTCTCGTCCAGCAAGATTAGCATTAGCGGCGGGATTATTCCTTCCTGAAACCACTTTTTTTGATTACGGTTGTGGTTATGGAGGTGATATAGAACGCATAGCTGAACAGGGTTATCAAAGTGAAGGTTGGGATCCTTATTATCGTCCCGATAGTCCTTTAATTGAATCTGATATTGTTAATTTAGGCTATGTAATTAATGTTATTGAATCCGCCGAAGAACGGCAGGAAGCTTTATTAAAAGCTTGGCAATTAACCCGTCAAGTTTTAATTGTTTCAGCACAGATTTTAATTGATGATAGCGAACGGGGTTTAATGGCTTATGAAGATGGAATTATAACTCGTCGCAATACCTTTCAAAAATACTATCAACAGGAAGAACTAAAACAGTATATTGATAGCAGTTTAGGGGTTGATTCTATTCCAATAACTTTGGGAATTTATCTAGTTTTTCGAGAGGAAGAAAAAGCGGAAACTTTTCGTTTATCGAGATGTCGTTCCCGCGCCACCACACCTAAAATTAAAACCCATCTCAAACGCTTTGAAGATTACGAAGATCTATTGACTCCCCTAATGGAATTTTATACCCAGCAGGGACGTTTACCCGTCGCAGGAGAATTATTACAAGAGGAAGAAATTAAGGCAGAATTTGGCACTTTTAGACGAGCTTTTCAAGTGATTTTACAAGTAACAGAAGCGGAAGAATGGGAGATAATTGCCGATAAAAGACGCGCAGATCTTTTACTTTATTTAGCTTTAAGTCAATTTAGCCACTGTCCGAAAGTAAGGGAATTATCCCCCGCTACCCGTGCCGATTTTAAAGCTTTATTTGGCAGTTATCGCAATGCTTGCGCTCTAGCAGAAGAAGTGTTAATAAGTGCGGGAAATTTGCCAGCGATCGCTCGTACTTGTGAAAATAGTTCTCTAGGCAAACTTTCCCGTTATTCCCTAACTATTCATATTAGCATTCTGGAAAAATTACCGATGTTATTACGCTTATATGAAGGTTGTGCTAGTCAAACTATCGGACGGTTAGAAAATGCTAACGTTATTCGTTTATCCTTTCGTCAACCCAAAATTTCCTATCTCTATTACCCCAATTTCGATACAGAAATACATCCGATTTTAGCCACTAGCATGGATGTATATTTAGGTTCGGCTGATTTTAGTTTTCGCGATTATCGGGATAGTCCTAATCCGCCAATTCTACACGAAAAAGAGCTTTTAGTAACGGCGGATTATCCCAACTATGATAAATTGGTTCGCTTAACTCAATTAGAAAAGGATTGGGGATTGTTAGAAGATCGAAAAGCGATCGAACGTTTACAGGGTTGGCAAAAATGTTTAGAGGAGCATTGTGCTACAATCAAAGGCTATCAGATTCTGTGGCGAAAAGATGCCGATCCCTATAAAGTTAGGATTTTACGCGCTAAAATTCAGACCAGAAGAAATCAAAATAAGTCTTCCTGAGTAATTAAGTAAAATAGACGAGGTAATTAATTTTATGATGACTACGATTCGGTTACAAGGATTAGAAGATTTCGAGTTAAAAGCTAATGATCCTGAACAAAGAATGTTTATTTCTGGGGTTAATTGGCAACAGTACGAAACCCTCTTAAAACATTTAGAAGATAGTTCCAGTTATCGCATTACTTACTTAGATGGAATGGTAGAAATTATGGCTCCTAGTCGTCGTCACGAAGTTAGCAAAAAAAATATCGGTAGATTGGTAGAAGTTTATTTAGAATATGCTGAAATTGATTTCTGGGGATTAGGTTCCACCACTTTGCGAAAACAGGAAAAAGAAGCGGGAAAAGAACCAGATGAATGTTTTTGTTTATTTATAGAAAAAGAGTTTCCTGATTTGGCGATAGAAATAATCTTAACCAGTGGCAGCTTGAAAGTTTTAGAAGTTTATCAAAGATTGGGAACTCAAGAGGTTTGGTTTTGGCAAGATAATCAGTTAAAAATCTATTCTTTACAAGAGAATGGCGAATATATTTTAATCCCTAAAAGTGCTTTATTACCGGATTTAAATTTAGAATTATTAGCCGAATACGTCAACCATCCTAATCCCCGTCTTGCTGTCAAAGAATTTCGCTTGCGTTTAACAGAAAATTCCCAGTTATCATAACTATTATCTTTCCATGAGTTCTCAAGTAAAATTTAACCTATCTATCCTAGGGATATTTGTATTTTCTCTAGGAATAAGATTCTGGAATCTCAGTCAGTTTAATACTCTTGTTTTCGATGAAGTTTATTATGCTAAATACGGCAATGAATATCTAATCGGTAAAGAATTTTTCCAGTCTCACCCACCATTAAGTCAATATTTAATTGCTATTAGTATCTGGATTGGCTCCCATTTTCCTGCCGATCCTGAAACCATTAATAATTTAACGGGTTCCCTGCGCTCAACTTTTAGTTATCGCTGGTTAAATGCTTTGACTGGTTCTTTTATTCCCCTCATTATCGGCGCAATTGCTTATCAATTAACCCAGAGAAAAACTGTATTTTTAATCACAACTTTTCTCGCCAGTTTAGACGGATTATTTCTGGTGGAATCCCGCTACGCTCTCAATAATATTTACTTAATTTTATTCGGTTTATCTGGACAATTATTTTTTTTATTAGCACTCCAGAAAAATCAGAAACTTAATTGGCTATTATTATCAGGAGTTTCTTTCGGTTTAGCGGCAAATATTAAATGGAATGGCTTAGGATTTTTACTGGGAATATTTATTTTTATCGGTATTGCTTGGTTAATAAAATTATTTAATCAAGAGCAGTCAAAAGATCATCTTTGGACAAAGGCAACTAACCTGAGATTAGAGGACATTTTTATCGCCTTAATTGTCTTTCCTCTTATTACCTATAGTTTGCTGTGGATACCTCATCTTCTCGTCAACCATCAATATAATTTTTGGCAAGTACATCAAGAAATTTGGTCATTTCATCAGAGAATCAAGGGTAATCAATCTGATGTTCATCCCTATTGTTCTCCTTGGTATAGTTGGTTAGTAATGGGGCGACCTGTGGCTTATTATTTTAAGAGAGTAGGTGATAAAATTTATGATGTTCACGCGATGGGAAATTCGTTGTTATGGTGGTTTTCTACGATAGCAATTCTAGTGGTTTTTAGTCGATTATTTAACCGAAAAGAGCGAGTAATTTCTGCCTATCTTATCTGTAACTATATTGCTAATCTGCTGCCCTGGTTAAAAATTAGTCGCTGTACCTTTCTCTATCATTATATGGCTGCCTATAGTTTCACTTGGATTGCTCTAGCTTGGCTCTTAGCCGATGGTTTAGAAAGTTCCAGTCCTATTTATAAAAATGGCTCGCGCTCGCTGATAATTTTGATAACTTTTGCTTTTATTCATTGGCTACCAATTTATTTAGGCATTCCCCTGTCAGTGCGGGATTATTATCTTAGAATGATTTTTCCCAATTGGATTTAGGATGAAATTAGCACCAAAAACTGATACAATAAAATCATGATAAAAAGCGATCGCATGAGTTATGGGTAAACAAAGAATCTTATCTGGTGTGCAACCAACTGGCAATTTACATTTAGGCAATTATCTAGGTGCGATCCGCAATTGGGTGGAGGGACAACAAGACTACGATAATTTCTTTTGTGTGGTCGATTTACACGCGATCACCGTTCCCCATAATCCCGCCACTCTTGCGGAGGATACTTTAGCAATTGCCGCTTTATATTTAGCCTGCGGAATTGATTTAGAATACGCGACTATCTTTGTCCAATCCCACGTTAAAGCTCATACAGAATTAACTTGGTTATTGAATTGTATCACCCCTTTAAATTGGTTAACCGATATGATTCAATTTAAAGAAAAAGCAATTAAACAGGGGGAAAATGTTGGCACGGGGTTACTCGATTATCCCGTACTAATGGCTGCCGATATTCTACTCTACGATGCCGATAAAGTACCCGTGGGAGAAGATCAAAAACAACATTTAGAATTAACCCGCGATATAGCTGTTAGAATTAATCATCTTTTTGGGCAACCGAAACAACCAATTTTAAAACTTCCTGATCCGATGATCCGCAAGGAAGGAGCGCGGGTGATGAGTTTAACCGATGGCCGGAATAAAATGTCTAAATCCGATCCTTCCGAGATGAGTCGGATTAATATTCTCGATAGTCCCGATGTCATTGCCAAGAAAATTAAACGCTGTAAAACCGATCTAGTTAAGGGTTTAACTTTCGATGATCCAGAACGTCCCGAATGCCATAATTTATTAACTCTCTATAGCATTTTATCGGGAAAAAGTCAAGAGGTGGTCGCAGCAGAATGTGCAGATTTAGGTTGGGGACAATTTAAACCGATGTTAACAGAAGTTACCATAGAATCTCTGCAACCTATTCAGGAAAAATACGCCCAAATTAGAGAGGATAAAGATTATTTAGCCACAGTTTTACGGCAAGGTCGTCTCAAAGCAGAAGCGGTGGCCAATCAAACTCTCGATCGAGTCAAAAATGCCATGGGTTATTTACCACCATTTTAGGGATAATTTTCGGGTGCATCTGATAATTATCCAATCTACTCAGTTGAGATTTTTCAAGGAAAACTCGCTGCTTTATCAGTCAATCTTTAACTCTTGGTGGGGTTTTACCCCCCCCATCCAGGGTAAGGGAAGGAGAATGATTACAAAAGTTATTAAATTAAGCACAACTCCAGTGATATTTTGGTAAAATAAGGGCATAATTAAAACTATCAAAATACTTACCTGTCCTTTGAGATTATGGTTGTAGAGTCCCAGCGGAAACAAAAAAAACTATCGTCTAGGGAAGATGAGTCTCGTCCAATTGCCAGCAAGGAACAAAACTCTTATCTAGCAGAGGGAATTGTTGATCATCAATCAACTCAGATTGCTCCTTCCTCCTTACTACAGCCATTTTCTCCAGAGTTAGAAAAAGATAGAGCCAACAAATTTAATTTTCTTAAAGAAATTCTGGTTAGTCATCTTGGTCAACCTTTTTACTCGGACAACGGCTTTATTCTTTATCAAGGAGATGCCACAGACTTTTTGTCTAAACTATCTCATAGTGACATAAAAATTGACCTCACTGTTACATCACCACCTTATAATATTGGCAAAGAATATGAACGAGTTCTTTCAATCAATGACTATGTTGATTGGTGTGCTAATTGGCTGGGGCAAATTTATCAGATTACTCAAGATAACGGTGCTTTTTGGCTAAATGTTGGTTATTTAGAAGTACCAGAAAAGGGATTATGTGTTCCGATTCCCTATCTTCTTTGGGATAAGTCTCCCTTTTATCTTTTACAAGAAATTGTCTGGAAATATGGGGCCGGTGTTTCTACAAAAAATCGTCTTAGTCCTCGCAATGAAAAATGGCTTTTTTATCTCAAAAATTGCCAAGAATATACTTTTAACTTAGATAATATTCGTGACCCTAACGTTAAGTATCCCAATCAAAAGAAAAATGGTAAATATCGTTGTAATCCCCTCGGTAAAAATCCTTCTGATGTGTGGGAAGTTTCTAAAGTCACTACAGGAGAAAAGCGCAGTTCTAAGGAAAGAACCGGACATCCCGCACAATTTCCTTTAGCAATTGTCGAGAGAATTATACAAGCTTCATCTAATCCGGTAGAAATAATTCTTGATCCCTTTGCCGGTTCTTGTTCTACAGGAATAGCGGCCTTGGGATTAGGAAGAATTTTTGTGGGTTTTGAAATTCGACCAGACTATTGCGAGATAGCTGCAGAGAGATTTAAAAGATTTAAAAAAGAAAGAAGCAATACTTATATCCAAGGCTCATTATTCTAGATTTTTCGATACAATTGGAGCAATTTATAGTTTTCTACGTCAGAGGAAAGACGCGATTGTTGACCTGTAGCTGCCTTTTGCCCAATCCAATCCCCAGAATCAATCCAACCGAAACGAATTAGTTTAATCTGAGGATTAGTAGTATTAGAAAACTTCTCAAAGTTAACTGCTAAATAGTATCCAGACTTACCTTTTTTGCTGTTATTAGAATTTTGAGCATAGCTTCTATTGCCATATATATGTCTAGGATCAGAGGAGGTTTTGACTTCAATTGAAAAAAAGTCATCAGGTATATAGACAATATCTTTATCAGATATACTGATATCTCCTCTCCAGAAATCGGGATATTTTGCTTTTAGTTATAAAGGAATTAATTCATGAAGTAGAAAACCCATAATTTGAGGTTTAGGGAAGATATCCCTACCAATTCTAAAACCTTTTGTACCTAACTGAGAATTAAAAATTGATTGCCAAGATGTTAAAACAACATCAACAATTGCATCGGTAGATAGGGGATGTCTTTCCACAAGTCGTTGGGTGATAGATAACCAATTACTAGGAGAGAAATCTGCATAGGGAGAATTCATCTATAGTTTTTTTCCGGCGTTATTAGATACAGTAACTAATATTAACGCAACCACCTCCCCCTATCCCAACACCTAATACTAAATTCTGTATTAAAAACGGATTTGGTATGATTAGCCTTTTTAAACTTGTTTTCGCAGTTTCAATCATTGGCAATGCGATCGCTAATAAAAATAGCAGAGTCCAGCAGTTACCCCAAGACTAAGAATTGTTATCCCCGTGGGAATTTTAAATATCCCCAACTCGGTTACTGATATGTTGTACGATTGTAATAAGAGGATTTTTTTCCTGAAAAATTGTCATATTTGAGGTTTTGATTATGCCTTATACAAATGAAGAAGGTGGACGCTTAAATAATTTCGCCGCCGAACCGAAAGTTTATCAAGCGGATCCGCCGACTAAATCGCAACAACGTAATTATATTTTCTGGGGTGTTGCTGCGATCACACTTGTCGGTGGACTGTTAGCCGTCGCTTTTTACGCATCTCAAGCTGGTTAAAATTTAGTCCCTCGTAGTTGCGATTTAGCCCCTTTCACTCCTATTTAGAGCTAAAATCACAACTACTCCCTATTTTAGGGCTTTTGACCCTGAATTAATGCCACTGCTGACTGAGACTTAGCCGCAGTCCCCTGTTTACCCTGAGATAACGCTAGACGAGCTGCTGCCTCTAAATCAGCGATCGCTTTTTCCCTGTTTCCCAATTTATAATGGGTTAAACCCCGATTGTGGTACGCTTCGGCAAAGTTAGCATTGATTTTCAGACTCTCATCATAGTCCCTTAAAGCCATTTCCTGCTGTCCGGCTCGGTTATAGGCTAGAGCGCGATTATAGAAAATGCGATCCTGTCCTCTAGTTCCCTGTAAACTCAAAGCTTTTGTGTAATCCTCGATCGCTTCTAGGTGTTTACCTAAGTCATCCTTAGCATTACCGCGATAAATAAAGAAATCAGCAAAATTTCCGTTTAAAGCGATCGCTTTTGTGCAATCTTCCACGGCTGCCTCGTATTTTTTCGTCAGATAATGCACATAACAACGATTACCGAGAGCATTAACATAATTGGGGTTGATTGTCAAGGCCTGGGTATAATCTGCGATCGCTCGCTCGTACTGGCCGAGAACTAATTCCGCATAGCCGCGATTATAGTAAGCATCGGCATCCTTCGGTTCTAATTGTAGAGCTTGAGTAAAATCGGCGATCGCCCCTGAGTAATCCCCTGCGGTTAAACGATCCACCCCCCGATTATAAAATTCTACAGCTTTCACGGGGTTAGCGGTAGTTTGAGCGTTTAGGGGAGAGATAGTCAGTAAAAAACTGGCTATAGCGATAATAATTGTCAATTTTTTCTTAATTTTCATAATCCCTTCACCTAAACAATTCAAGGTAAAATTAAACAGCCCTACTTACAGGTCAAAATATCATGATTAAATCTCTTTTGGCGACTTTCCTCCTAATTACCACCCTCCTCTTCACCGGTTGTACAACTCCCATCGCTGGACTGCAAGGATATACCAGTGGCAGCCAAGGCTATCAATTTTTATATCCTAAGGGTTGGACGCAGGTGGATGTGAAAAAAGTTGCGGGAGTAGATGTGGTTTTTCATGACTTGATCGAAACGAGCGAAAATTTAAGCGTTATTATCAACCCCGTCCCCGACAATAAAACTTTAACAGATTTAGGGACCCCCTCGGAAGTTGGCTATCGTCTCCTAAAAAATAACAGTCTTAACCCCAATCTTGATAAGGAAGTAGAATTAATTCGCTCAGAATCCCATCAAATCGACGGACAAGATTATTATATCCTCGAATATCAAGTTAAATTAGCCAACGGCCAAGAACGTCATAATCTGGCCAGCGTCACGGTTAATAATAATAAACTCTATTCTTTTAATCTTTCCACTTCCCAAAAACGTTGGACGCAAATTCAAGAACTCTTTGAAACTATCGTTGATTCTTTCTCGGTTAGTTAGGGAAACTGGCAATAGGCAATAGTAAAATGTAGGGTGCGTTAGACGGCAAAAATTCCTGTTTTGACTTAAAGGTAAAAATCCGTCATAACGCACCACCTATCATCAACTAGGTAGCCAGTTATAATTAAAGATAAAATACTTACTTAATCAGTAATCAGTAATCAGTAAGAAAGTCGTAACTGATAACTGGTAACTGATAACTGATAACTGGTAACTGGTAACTGATAACTGGTAACTGAATATGAGTAACTCGGAAGAAAATAGACTAGATAGAATCGAATCTCTTGCTGAAACTACCCTAACAGAACTACGGGAGATTAAATCAGGACTACAGGAGATTAGATTAGGATTACAGGAGATTAAATTAGGACTACAGGAAACCAATCAGGGATTAAAAGAAACTAGAGCGATCGCTAATTCTAACGCCAAATCGATCGAAGCGTTAACTAATAGTCTTGCTGAGTCTAAAAAAGAATGGGAAAAAGACAGACGGGGACTTTATCAACTGCTAGGACAATTAACTCGATCGATGTCGGATTTTTATGAGGTTCAGTCAGATTTTTACAATCGATTTGACAAAATTGAAGAAAGAGAATCACGCATGGTTGAGATTTTAGATCGTTATTTTCCCCCCGAAAATCCTACAAATTCCTAGCAGAAATAGCTAAAAACCTGATAACTGATGGTGGGTTACGGCAAATAGATAAATTGATAATTTAAGTCTAATAATTTGTCATTGCCTAACCCACCCTACCTAACTATCTCCTATCTTGTTTACTGAAAAAACTTATGTCTATTCCCTTGATTCTTGCTTCCGCTTCTCCTGCGCGTAAAAAACTATTACAAATGGTGGGAATTGATCCGATTGTGCGGGTAAGTAACTTTGATGAATCGACAATTAATGCTGATAATACTCTCCATCTTGTCCAAACTTTAGCCCAATGTAAAGCGCAAACGATCGCCCCCCAATTTGATACAGGATTAATTCTTGGTTGTGATTCCGTCTTAGAAGTAGCGGGGGAAGTCTATGGCAAACCCAAGGATAAATCAGAAGCGATTGATCGTTGGCAAAAAATGCGCGGTCAGGTGGGTACACTCTATACAGGTCATGCTTTAATTGATCGAGTTAATCATCAAACCTTGACTCGTTGTGGGATTACTAAAGTTCACTTTGCCAATATCAGCGATGAAACAATTATTGCCTACGTTAACACCGAAGAACCCCTCAAATGTGCCGGCTGTTTTGCCTTAGAAGGAAAGGGGGGTCTATTCGTGGAAAGATTAGAGGGATGTCACAGTAATGTTATCGGTTTAAGCTTGCCCCTGTTTAGGCAGATGTTAACGGATTTTGGCTACCAAATCACTGACTTTTGGTGATCTTTTTGCCGATAATTTCCCCAAATTTATTGGCAAAAGGGCTTGACAAATTCTCAGATTTGTGTTAACTTTTTATTATAGTGGGAATCCGTGTCGCCCTGCGAACCCCTCTTTTTTCTATCCGATAGCCCCAAAATTTTTAACCCTTTCCTTTTCACTTTTTCCCGAAAAAACTATGTCTTGCTTGCGCGTGGGAATTGCCGGTCCGGTGGGTTCAGGAAAAACAGCCCTGCTCGATGCCTTGTGTAAGAATTTGCGGGATCAATATCCGATCGCCGTAGTCACCAATGACATTTATACTCAAGAAGATGCCCAATTTTTAGTGCGATCGCAAGCTTTAGCTCCAGAAAGAATTTTAGGAGTAGAAACGGGAGGATGTCCCCATACAGCTATTCGCGAGGATGCCTCAATTAACTTAGTTGCCATTGAACAGTTAGAGAGAAAATTTGCTAACTTAAAGCTAATTTTTCTGGAAAGTGGTGGTGACAATTTAGCGGCAACCTTTAGCCCGGAATTAGTAGATTTAACCATCTATGTGATTGACGTGGCAGCCGGGGATAAAATCCCTCGCAAAGGAGGACCTGGTATCACCAAATCGGATTTATTGGTAATCAATAAAATAGATTTAGCCCCGATGGTGGGGGCAGATTTAGGGGTGATGGATAGAGATGCCAAAAAGATGCGCGGGGATAAACCCTTTATCTTCACCAACTTAAAAACACGGGAAGGATTAGAGCGAGTGATTGCCTTTATCGAAAAGAATTTATACTAAGCTATTACTAGGAATAAAAAAGAGAGCGCCAGAAAAATTTAGGTAAAGCTAACATTCTTTTCCAGCGCCAAGGTTCCTGATAGAGTCGATACAACCACTCTAAATTATTGTCACAGAAAAAGCGAGGGGCGCGGATTTTTGTCCCGGACCAGATATCAAAACTACCCCCCACACCTACCCAGATAGCTTGGGGACAGAGATGGCGATGTTCCCTAATCCAATATTCTTGTCGGGGTACTCCTAAACCAACTAAAATTAACCGCGGTTGTTGATCTTTTAATACCTCGATCCAATCGGACATTTCCTGGGAGGATAGATAACCGTGGTTAGACAGAATACGGATATTAGGTATCTTTTTTTGCCAATTACTTGCCGCTTGTTCAGTAATCCCCGGTTTACCACCAAAAAAAGCAATAGGAAAACTTTCTCCCTGCATTCCTAACTCAGTAATTAAGGATTCTGATAATTCAATACCGGGGCAGCGGGGTTGTTTTTTACCCCTTAATTTTAAGTAAATAACAATCCCCGCGCCGTCGGGAATAACTAAATCTGCTTCTCGAATAACTTGGGCAACTTTAGCATCATTTTCCCCTAACATTGCCATTTCTGCATTAAGAGTGACAACGTGGGAACCAAAACCTTGATAGAGGCGATCGATTAACCAACGACTGTAGTTATCGAGGAGATGAACCGGTAAACCAAGAACAGAATATTTGGGGGGAGTTTCTAACATATAAGTCATCTTGATTTAGTTGTCATTTTATCGAGAAATTGGCACAAAATCTACCCCAAAACTAGAACGAGAACCGGGTTTAACTACCACTAATTGCACGGATTGATTGCGATCGCCAGAGGGTAAAAATCGCACGGGATTAGTCGCCCCGGGTACAGAAAAATCACTGCTTCTTAACGCCTGTTGAACTCCCTCTCGGCTAGATTCTGCCTTAATGCCAGCGATCATAATTCCAGCGATTAAAGCCTGGGTAGCGTCATAGGCGGTGGCAGTGCGCCAATTTACGTCTCCTTGCCACAATTGGCGGGATTTATTCACAAAAGGACTGTTCGGATTAGCCGCCAAATGCCAAGCGACAGCGACAATCATGCCCAGGGCATTTTTTCCGCCTACATCCAGAGTTTTGGGGCTATAAACGTCATCACCCGCCACAATCGGTAATTTTTGGCCATTGATCTGAACCACCTGCAAAGCCTTATCTAGGGTACCACTATCCCCAAGAAGGGCGATGAGATTTGCTCCCTCCTGTTGAGCTTGTTGGAGGCTTTTAGAAGGGGTAAAAGTGAGGGAAGATAGATCAAATTCACTCACCACTTGACCTCCTCCTAATCCTAAAGCGGTGGTAAATTCAGATTTTAGGGATTGACTATAACCACTTTGGGAGTTAAAAAATACCACTGCCTTGACGTTAGGAATTTTTTGCAAACTAGATTCGGCTAATGCTCGTGCTGCCACAAAATCACTGGGAACAGAACGAAAGATATAGTCACCAAAATTGGAGAGTTTAACTGAGGTACTGATGGGGGAAATCATTACTAATCCCGCTTTTTGATAGATAGCAGCCGCCGCTAAAGAGGTGTCACTGCTAGTGTGTCCTACTACTCCTAAAATGCTGTTGTCAGCCGCTAATTTTTGGGCAATTTGAGCAGCAATTTCGGGATTATCAGCATCATCAGCAATGAGAACTTTTAAAGGAATGCCATTAATTCCTCCGCTTTGATTGATTTGATTTTGAGATTGGGCAACTCCTCGTAAAACTTCTAGGGCGGTGTTGACATTGCTACCAATTGGCACGGAAACGGCGATAGTATAGGACTTAGCTTCACCAATACGGGCGTTATTTAAGTAGATGAGAGCTTCAGGATCATTTTGATTAGCTCGCAGGGATTTTTCTAGGAGATAAACTGCTTGCTGAAAGTCTCCTTTTCCGAGTGCCTGTATAGCAGCTTGTTTGTCAGAAGCAGCCCCTTCAACTATTAATAAGTTTTCACCTTGACTAAATCTTGCTTGTGGCGATACCGATTTTTGCTCTGGTGATATTTTCTCGATTTCAGAAAGATTGGTTGGGTTATTTGATCCTTGAAAACGATTGTATAACCACCAACTACCAGCCCCAAAAAATATTAGGGTAATCAGCAGGGATAAAAGCAGGGTAACTGTATCATTTTTCTGGCTCATGGGCTGATAACTAAGATTAAATTAATGGTTTAATCGAGATTGATAATTAATAAAAGCACCAATTCAATTCTGAATTGCACCAATATCCGATCTACCTTGATAGAATACCTCATTTGGGGTCTGATAGTCAAGACATTGTTTAAATGTGTCTTAGCTTATTAGCAATATTTTACCTTTTTGTTTGGGAATCTTCTAAATGTTTTATTAAAACATTTGAGGATAAAGTACCGTGTAAATGACTCCAGGGTAAAACCTGTTCTAAACGCCATTGTTGATGAACATAATAATCTAGCGGGGGAATTTGTCCTTTTAGTTCCTTAAAAGCGCGTTTATAACTGCCTAAAGAATCACCGTAGCCACGGGTTAATTCTAACAGGGAAGTTAAGCGGCGATCGCCTCTAGACAATAGGGCTTGAATCACTGACCAATTATAACTCTCTGGTCGAAATTCTATGCCCTGTTTACCTAATTGTTTCTCTAGATATTTTAATCTTTTTTCGGCCATTTTATTAACTCCAAACCACTGAAAAGGAGTATGGGATTTAGGCACAAAGGTGCTGCAACCGAAAGAAATTCGCAGTCCAGAGGCGGCTTTTTTTAAGGCTATTAACATTTCCACAGTCGCCGCAATATCTTCGATTTCTTCTCCCGGTATTCCCACCATACCATAGAGTTTTATCCCTTTTAAACCGCCCGCTTTAGCATTAATGGCAGCTTGGATAATTTCATCATTGGCTAACTTTTTGTTGATAATTTCCCGTAGGCGATCAGACCCACTTTCTACGGCAATAGTAATTGATTTGCTGTCTCTTAGGGATAAAATTCTGGCTAATTTTTCCGTGACAGTATTAGTTCTAACTGAAGCGATCGAGAGTCTAACTCCCTCAAATTTTGGTTGAAAAAGATAATCAAGTAAGGTTTCAAATTCAGGATGTTGGCTGACGGAAGCACCTAATAAACCCAAGCGATCGGTCACTTTTAAACCTTTTTCAATGGCGGGAATTAAAGATTCTAAACTAGCGGTACGAAAGGGTAAATTTAAATAACTAGCTAAACAAAAACGGCACATTTCTGGACAACTTCGCACCACCTCTACCATATAAATATTCTCCCATGCCGCTTGTTTTGTTACCACCGTAGAAGCTGAAAGGGTATTACTGCGATAGGTTTGTTTACTAACAAAGGTAGGAACATTATTATCTATGGGTAGAATTGCCGTAATTTCACCTTCTGGACTGTCATAATTAACGGTATATAAACTAGGAACATACACCCCCGGAACCTGGGCTAAATGACGGAGTTTTGTCGGTCGATCGGCGTTTCTAACCTCTTGATAGGCATTAATAAAATCAGCAATTAAATTTTCACCATCTCCCAATAAAATTACATCAAAATAAGCGGCAAAAGGTTCGGGATTAGCGGTTAAAACTGGTCCACCTCCGAAAATTATCGCCTGCTGATCTTGCCGTTGATGACTGTGACAAGGAATTTCTAAAGATTCTAACAGTGAGAGGATATTAACATAGTCTAATTCCCAGGAAAAGGAAAAGCCAACTAATTCGGGATAACGGGGTAAAGATTCTTGAAAATCCGTAAATAAACGACTAACTTGTATATCCGATCGCAGGGCTAAAGTTGCCCAAACAATTTGATAACCTAAACTGGTTATACCCACAGAATACTGATTAGGAAAGGCAAAAATAGTTCTAAGGGCATCACTGTGGGGTATTGCGGGAGTAAAGAGGAGTTTTTCGTCTTGTAAGATGGTCATTTCAGTTATCAGTTATCAGTTATCAGTGACTACCAGTAGTCTTCAGTAGCTTTTAATTTTCATTCTCTTGAAAGGGGAGACTTGTTACCTCTTGTTTTTGGTCATATATAAGTTTAATTTAATCGGGGGGTGAAGGAGGGGAAAATATCTCAATATACAGTTATATGATCATATCTCAGGTTATGATGCTGGGGAGTCGGGGGTCAAGAACAAATTTAAGTTATACTTCCTCCCTAGGGATAGCTATTGTATTTACAGGAGATTTTCTCTTATATCCTAGCAATTTTCACAGCTTAACTAGGTGTCGATTTTATTCCTGAGCGCCGCTTTCAAGCAAATCTTGATCTCCTTCACCCCAACCAGAACGAAATCTATGAAGGCTGCATCTCAATTTGGTCGAAATGTCTAGATGACATTTTGGGCGCACGCGGTGCGCCCCTACTATTGGCGCAATAATATTATTTATTGTAGGGGCGAATTGCATTCGCCCTCTTTGAATCACAAATATGGAATGCAACCTCTATGAATAATCCAGAAGAATACGTTATAATCATGGCGAAAATCCTAGATTTAACCATTCCCGATCGCTATTTAAATTCTGTGGTTGAAAACTGGCAACGCTTGCAAGAAATCGCCAGTTTAGTGACAGAATTTCCCTTAGAGGATGACGGGGAAAGCGCCCTCAGCTTTGAACCATGACTATTTCTGTGAGCAATTTAGCTCGATCGATCCAAAATCGTCAAACTAGCGCCTTAGAAGTTATTAGCCAGACTCTGGCGGAGATAGAGGCAAAAAATCGCCATTTAAATTGCTTTACCGACATTTTACAGCCTAGAGCGCTCGCTCAAGCCCAAAAAATCGATCTAGCGATCGCCAATGGGGAACCCGTCGGTGTCTTAGCAGGAGTCCCCTTCGCCGTCAAAAATCTCTTTGATATCAAGGGTATTGTCACCCTTGCCGGTTCCAAAATCAATCGAGATCACCCTGCCGCCGGACAAGATGCGATCGCTATTCAAACCCTAGAAGCAGCCGGGGCAGTTTTGGTGGGGGCGACCAATATGGATGAGTACGCCTACGGTTTTGTCACCGAAAATGCCCATTATCGAGCCACTCCCAACCCCCGCGATCCTAGTCGCGTCTCGGGGGGATCCTCCGGCGGTTCCGCCGCTGCCGTTGCCGCTAATTTAGTGCCTCTCGCCCTCGGTTCCGACACTAATGGTTCCGTGAGGGTTCCCGCCGCTTGCTGTGGCGTGGTGGGGCTAAAACCCACCTTTGGGCGCGTATCCCGTCAGGGCCTATTTTTGTTCGTTAGTAGTTTAGACCATCCGGGATTTTTTAGCGACAATGTGGCGGATATGGCGGCTATTTGGAGTCTTTTTGCCAAAAATAACCTTAAAGCTCCTTTAAATGGCTTAGAGGGCGTAAAAATAGCCCTTGCCGACGATTATTTTCAGCAGGGAGCCGAACCGGAAGTATTCGAGGCGGTGACAGCGATCGCTGAACGTTTAGGAGTGAGCCAAAAAATCACCATTCCCGAAACCGCCCGCGCCAGGGCAGCCGCCTATATAATTACCGCTTCCGAGGGCGCAAATTGGCATTTACCGCGTTTACAGACCAGATTAGAGGATTTTGACCCCGCAACCCGGGATCGCTTCTTGGCAGGGGCATTAATTCCCTCTAGCTGGTATTTACAGGCTCAACGTTTTCGCCGTTGGTATCGCGATCGTCTGCGAGAGATTTTCGCCGAAGTCGATATTATTCTCACCCCGACGATTCCCTGTATTGCGCCACCATTAGGAGTAGAAAAAATGATTATTGACGGGCAAGAGCTATTAATTAGACCCAATTTAGGCAGATTTACCCAACCTTTTTCTTTTATCGGTTTACCTGCCCTTTCTTTGCCGATTAAACGTCCATCCCAGCTACCTTTAGGTTTGCAAATCATCGCCGCACCCGATCGCGAAGACTTAATCCTAAGGGTAGCCAGGGTTTTAGAGGAAATGCTCATAGATATCCCGCATAAGTGAGATATTAAGGGCGCACTTAATCCTAAAATCCCTAATTTAAGGACATATAGGCAAAAAGGTCATTTTTCTAGTCTAAGTAAACAATCTATTCGTTTTTTCTTCTCTGAATGCTGACTACTGGCTCGGAGACTACTTTTCAATGGTTGATAGGGTCTTATTTTTTTGAATTTAACTCGATTTCTCGACTCATTAGAACAATTCGAGCCTATAATATAATTAGGTTCGAGTCAAGAATCAATCTTTTTATTGCCATCTATCTGCAAGGAAATCTATGAAAATTGTCATCCCGATCCTATTTTATAGCAAAGGAGGAGTAGAAAGAGTCATTATCTCTTTGATACCTAGCTTATTAGAATACGTCGAACAGATTATTATCGTCCTCCCTCGTAAGGAAATTGAATATTTTAAGTCTTTAATGCCCGATTCCGATAAACTTATCTACGAAAATTTTGATTTTTATCCCCATAGTTTTGAAACAAAATTAATCTATGTTTATGGTCTTCTAGCGAATTTTTATAAAACCCTAAGACTAACTTCTATTCATCATATTTTCTCTCGTAGAATTGGACTTTTACGCATCGAAGCAAGAATTAATCAGATTATCAAGCGTTACCAAGCTGATCACTGTTTGTATGGAATGACTAATCAGATTTCTCCTCCTAATGTCAAGGTTACTTTAAGTGGCATTATTTATGATGTTTTTTGGCAATTTGCTCCCTTAACTTACTCAGAATCTTATCAAGAACCCTACAATGAAGCGTTAAAAGAATGGTTAGATCGGGCTGATCTACTGTTCACAATTTCTCAAAAAACTAAAGAAGATGTTTTAAAAATTTTTCCTAATGTTACCTATGCTAGTAAATTAAAAGCTGTACTTTTAGCAGGATTTGTCGAGCAGTCTAATCCCAAGAGTGATTTAGTCAAAAGTGAGCTAGTTACTTTTTATTTTCCCTCCTCTTTTGGTATCTACAAAGATCATACAACTTTGCTTAAAGCATCCATTACACTAGCGAAAAAAGGTTTAAAATTTCAAATAGTTTTTATTGGTAAAGAAACCGATAATCTAGTTAATGGAAATCTGCAATTGTCTCAACAGTCCCAAACCCAAGAATATCAAGATTATCTCAAAGAATGTACCCGACTTTATCGGGAAAATCAAGAAATTTTCGAGAGTCACATCAAGGGATTAGGTTATCAAGACTATGAAACATTGCAGTTTTATTATCAAACCTGTTCCTGTGTGGTATTTCCCTCAAAATACGAAGGTTTTGGATTAGCAATAGCGGAAGCCATTTTACAAGGTATTCCCGTTATTGCTTCCGATTTAGAAGTGTTTCAAGAACAGGTAGAATTATATAATTGTCCCGAAAGAGTGCAATTCTATCCTAGGGGAGATGCGGACAGTTTAGCCAATTGTTTAGAACAATTTATCCTCAATCCAATTCCTCGCTTGTTACCCGAAGATATCCCCAATAAAATTAATTTCTGGACGTGGGAAGATGTGGCTAAAAAATATGTAGAACTACTGAAAGAAAATGCAGGTTACTGATCTCTATATCTACCCGATTAAATCCTGTCGAGGTATTCAATTATCCCAAGCTGAAGTGACTCCTAAAGGTTTACTCTGGGATCGAGAAATGATGTTAGTGGATGGTAAGGGTAAATTTATCACCCAAAGGGAATATCCGCAATTAGCCACCGTTTCTGTCACCATAACAGAGGATAACTTTTCTCTGAAAACATCTCAAGATTCCCTGACTTTTCAGCCTAATTTCACAGGAGAAAAAAGAGCGGTTCAAATCTGGGAATCCCAAACCATAGCCATGGATCAAGGAGATGAAATCGCCGAATGGTTTGAGAAAATTCTCGACATTCCTTGTCGTTTAGTGCGACAATCTCCCGATTATCCACGTCCCGCGAATCCTCGCTATGCAGGGAACGATCATACTCCCGTCAGTTTTGCCGATGGTTATCCAATTCTATTAACTAATACTGCTTCTTTAGAGGACTTAAATCGGCGTTTAGTTGCACCGGTGCCGATGAATCGTTTTCGGCCTAATATTGTTATTAGTAGCGATCGAGCTTTTAGCGAAAGTAGTTGGCAAAAGATCACAATTGGAGAGATAAATTATGCCCTAGTTAAACCCTGTAGTCGCTGTATTATCACCACCACCGATCAAGAAACAGGTAGGAGAAATCCCCAGCAAGAACCTTTAAAAACCTTAAGCACTTTTCGCAGTTTCCCCGGGGGCATTATGTTCGGAGAAAATGTCATCCCCGAAAAGACAGGTACAATTAAAGTCGGCGATCCTATTACCGTAATCTAGGGAAATGGGGTTATCAGTTATCAGTTATCAGTTATCAGATGTGAGTTTTCAGTTCACTGATTAAGTACCTAAGCAAAATTAATTACACATATCTAACCCCGCTCTTGCCTTTTGCCTTTTGCCTCTTGCCTATCTTCACTAGGAAATTAATTTTGCACGACTACTTACTGTTCACTGTTCACAGCAAAAAACTCCCCACTCCCCACTGATAACTGTGCCGGCATCAAGGTTAAGATAAATAACCATAAGAACAATACTTGATTAGAGACACTGAAACCATGCCCCTTGATACCGCATCGATTTTAGAAGTATTACGTCCCGTTCAAGATCCAGAACTGCAAAAAAGCCTAGTGGAATTGAACATGATCCGCAATGTGGCGATCGATGGCGGAAAAGTTAGCTTTACCCTAGTTTTGACCACTCCTGCCTGTCCTTTGCGCGAATTTATCGTGGAAGACTGCCAAAAAGCCGTTAAACAGCTGCCCGGGGTGGAAAGTGTCGCCGTGGAGGTAACTGCCGAAACCCCGCAACAAAAAGCTTTACCCGATCGCCAAGGTGTGGAGGGGGTTAAAAATATTATCGCCGTTTCCAGTGGTAAGGGCGGTGTGGGAAAAAGTACCGTGGCTGTCAATATCGCCGTCGCCTTGGCTCATTTAGGGGCAAAAGTGGGGCTATTAGACGCGGACATCTACGGCCCCAACGCCCCGACAATGTTGGGCTTAAATGACGCACAAGTGACCGTACAGGGCGCAAATGGCGAGATATTGGAACCCGCTTTTAATCATGGCATCAAAATGGTTTCCATGGGCTTTTTGATCAACCCCGATCAACCGGTAATCTGGCGCGGTCCGATGTTAAACGGCATTATCCGTCAGTTTCTCTATCAAGTCAATTGGGGCGATTTAGACTATTTAATCGTCGATATGCCTCCCGGTACTGGGGATGCACAATTAACTTTAATTCAATCGGTCCCCCTAGCCGGTGCGGTGATTGTCACCACTCCCCAGACGGTTTCTTTAATTGATGCGCGTCGGGGTTTAAAAATGTTCCAACAGCTAGGGGCGCGGGTTTTGGGTATCGTGGAAAATATGAGTTATTTTATCCCTCCCGATCAGCCCGATCGCTCCTATGATCTATTTGGGTCCGGTGGTGGGGAAAAAACCTCGCAAGAATTGGGCATTCCTTTACTGGGATGTGTGCCTCTGGAGATAGCCCTCCGGGAGGGCGGTGATACTGGTGTACCAGTAGTTTTAGGGCAACCAGAATCGGCCTCAGCTAAAGCCCTGATAGCGATCGCTCGTCAGGTGGCGGCGAAAGTATCCGTGGCAGCCTATAGTTAGGGTTTGCGGCAAAAAGTTTTCCCTAGGGGCAGGGTGTGGGGTGTAGGGTGTAGGGTTTTACCCATTTTCAGGGAAAAAGTCCAGGGATTTTCCCCCCGATCACTCCAAGGGCCGGTACTTTTGGATTTCAAAAAGGTCTAAAAGTATTATCGAACAATGTTTTTAGATTTATTGAGCAAACCCTAGTTAGTTAGTAAATTTGGGGAGAGAAATGGTGAGAAGACAGTCCCTTATTAGTAGGAAACTAAGCGGTTTTAGTGAGCAGTTTAGCTTCATTTTCCGGGATATAGCCCAAATGGATCGGCTTTTGTTCGTTTTGGTGACGGGTTTAACCGTTTTCGGTGGTTTAATGATTCGTAGTGCCGAAAGACATACCACTGCTCTCGATTGGTGGCAACACTGGTTATTCGGATGCGTGGGAGTGGCGATCGCTTTATTTCTGGCCCGTTGTCGTTACGAAAGTCTGCTCAAATGGCACTGGTTAACCTATCTTCTCACCAATCTCTCCCTAATTGCGGTAATTGTCCTAGGGGTGACGGCGAATGGGGCGCAAAGTTGGATTAATATCGGCAGTTTTAACGTGCAACCGTCGGAATTTGCCAAGGTAGGTTTAATTATCACCCTAGCAGCCCTCCTACATCATCGTCCCGCCGATAATCTTTTTGCGATCGCTCGTGTCTTTGCCGTCACTGCCATCCCCTGGGTGTTAATTATGGCGCAGCCGGACCTGGGGACAGGATTAGTCTTTGGGGCAATTACCCTAGGCATGATTTACTGGGCTAATGCGAAACTACCTTGGATGATTATCCTCTTATCTCCCCTCGCATCGGTTTTTCTGTTTAATTTACTTTTTCCTGCTTGGATTGTTTTAGCAATTATCATCGCTGTGCTTGCTTGGTTTACCCTTCCCTACCGTTTTTTATCTACTTTCATCGTGGTGGCAACTAATCTGGCAGTGGGTAAATTAGGCGAGGTTTTTTGGGGTTTATTAAAAGAATATCAAAAAGATCGTTTAACCCTATTTCTTCACCCAGAAAAGAATCCTTTGGGGGGAGGTTATCAATTAATTCAATCCCGCATTGCCATCGGATCAGGAGAATTATTGGGACGGGGATTACACCAAGGCACCCAAACCCAATTAAATTTTATTCCCGAACAACACACCGATTTTATCTTCTCGGTAGTCGGGGAAGAACTCGGTTTTGTTGGCAGTATTCTAGTTTTAATAGCTTTCTGGTTAGTTTGTTGGCGTTTGTTAGTCATTGCTAATACTGCTAAAGAAAACTTTGGTTCTTTAATAGCGATCGGTGTTCTCTCAATGATCGCTTTTCAGGCAATTCTTAATATTAGCATGACCGTGGGATTAGCCCCGATTACAGGGATTCCTCTACCTTGGTTAAGTTATGGACGTTCATCTTTATTAACCAATTTTATCGCCTTGGGTTTAGTGGAATCCGTGGCTAATTATCGCCCCCGTAAGCGTTTATACTAAGTAGTTGTGCAGCTATCAGTTATCAGTGATCAGTTATCAGATTTGAGTTTTAAGTGTGGAGTATTAAATCCCACTTTCCGCACTTCTTAACATTCAATTGATGATTTTTACTAATA
The DNA here is from genome assembly GCF_028329095.1 of Microcystis sp. CS-574. Classification (NCBI taxonomy): domain Bacteria; kingdom Bacillati; phylum Cyanobacteriota; class Cyanophyceae; order Chroococcales; family Microcystaceae; genus Microcystis; species Microcystis sp. CS-574. The sequence continues at coordinate 9,631 of NZ_JAQMSY010000072.1, read as the reverse complement.
TATTCCTTCCAAACCCTTGCCAGTAAGAATTATAACTACAATGATGGATTTTGATCAAGGTGAAGAATTGTAAATTTTTTTCTCAGAAAAAATCAATTATTGAAAATGTTCTCAATAGTAGTTTCTACAATCAAGGTTTTTCGTTAAAACATCTTGGGGAATGTAAAAATATATAAAAGTATATGAAGATGTGCGGAATGTCGGATTTAGCGGAAATTTTTCTTAAATTTTTCTTAAGTGCTTGACATTGGCCAGATTAGTGCTTATGATGTTTTCCATCACCCAAATAAAAGCAAATTATTTGCACAATACCGATTTTGAAAGCCATGCACAGCAAAGCTTTCAGGGGTTATTGCAGGTGGTTAGTTTTATCTGAGTGATTAAACCTATTCACTCGAAATTACCAGAGGAATAACTATGGCATATCCCAACGATCAACAAGGTAAAGCACTTCCTTTCTTTGCTCGTTTCTTGTCCGTAAGCAAAGAGGAATCTTCCATCAAGTCTCCTTCCCCTGAGCCTACCTTCGGGACCACCTTGAAATACCCTTCTGACTGGGAAGAGTATTAAACTCAGATCACTTGAGTAATTACAGCACTTTTCTTGATTACACCGTACAGACAAAAAGCTAAAAGCTCCACTAAGCAAGGCTCGCAGCCAAAAAACTATACGTTGAGATCCTGAGAAGTGCTGTCAACTAAATTTAGTAATTACTCAAGAAAAAACCAATACTGCAATAAGTCAAGCAAAAGCAAGACTTTTTGCAGCATTTTCTTGAGATTAGGATCAATAAAGACCGACCCAAAAGCCTTAAGATGGGTTAAAATGTAAGGACTTGCAATTGACATGAAAGAATCGCCTAAAGTTGTTTTATTGTTGACCCATAGCGGCGATTTTTTCACGATTGACCGCGTGGCTGAGGCGATAGAAAAAAAAGGAGCCACACCTTTTCGCTTAGATACCGATAAATTTCCCTTAGAGGTTCAATTAGCAGCCCAATTTAATGGGAAAAAAAGTTTTTATCAATTAACCTATAACCATCAATCTATTTATAGTCAACAGGTGCAATCTGTTTGGACAAGACGTATTTGGCAGCCTGAACTAACAGGGGATTTAGATCCTCAGTTTCGGGAGGTTTGTGTGCGAGAATCCCAGACGACTTTGGCTGGTTTTTGGGATAGTTTAAGGTCAGCGCGTTGGTTAGATAATTTAGCGCAAATTGAGAGGGCTAAAAATAAGTTATTACAACTTCGTTTGGCCTCAGAAGTTGGCTTGATTATCCCCCCCACTTTAGTGACCAATAATCCTGATGCTGCCCGGGAGTTTTTTTCCCAGGTTCAGGGAAGAATGGTGAGTAAATTGTTAACTGCGATCGCCCACAGCATGGAATCGCCGGAATTTTTTCTTTATACCAGTAGGGTGAAAGCAGAAGACCTTGAGGAAGCGGAATCTTTACGTTATTGTCCCATGGTTTTTCAAGCGGAAATTCCTAAACAATTAGAATTGAGAGTTGTCGTGGTTAATGGACAGACATTTGTGGGAGCTTTAGAATCTTCTCAGTATAATAATTCTGCCGTAGATTGGCGAAGACCGGGTATTGATCCTGGTGCTTGGCAACATCATACTTTACCCGATTCACTATTGCAGCAACTTCAGATTTTTATGGCTAATTTAGGGTTGAATTTTGGGGCGTTTGATTTTATCTTAACTCCTGGGGGAGAATACGTTTTTTTAGAAGTTAATCCGGGTGGTGAGTGGGGAATGTTAGAACGGGATTTAGATTTACCTATTTCTAATGCGATCGCTGATTTTTTAGTATGCTAAAAATCAAACCAAAACCTAATCAGGATTTTGAGGATTTTAGGATTATCAAGATTCTCAATCCAAAATCTAATCAGGATTCTCAATCCCAAATCATCAAGGAAATCTATGACCGTTTTAATTGTTACTTTTAGCCACGATAATGAAAGTATTCCTCTGGTAATCAAAGCCATAGAAACGATGGGGAAAAAAGCCTTCCGTTTTGATACCGATCGCTTCCCTACAGAGGTGAAAGTTGATCTTTACTCAGGCGGTCAAAAAGGCGGAATTATTACCGATGGAGACCAAAAATTAGAGCTAAAAGAAGTTTCTGCTGTCTGGTATCGACGCATGAGATACGGACTAAAATTACCCGATGGGATGGATAGTCAATTTCGCGAAGCTTCTCTTAAGGAATGTCGGTTAAGTATTCGAGGAATGATTGCTAGTTTATCTGGCTTTCATCTTGATCCAATTGCTAAGGTAGATCATGCCAATCATAAACAATTGCAGTTACAAGTAGCGCAACAATTAGGTTTATTAATTCCGGGGACTTTAACTTCTAATAATCCTGAAGCTGTCAAGCAATTTGCTCAGGAGTTTGAAGCAACGGGAATTGTGACTAAAATGCTTTCTCAATTTGCTATTTATGGAGACAAGCAAGAGGAAATGGTTGTTTTTACCAGTCCTGTTACAAAGGAAGACCTAGATAATTTGGAAGGTTTGCAATTTTGTCCCATGACTTTTCAGGAAAACATTCCTAAAGCTTTGGAATTACGCATCACTATTGTCGGTGAACAAATATTTACGGCGGCGATTAATTCCCAACAATTAGACGGTGCTATCTACGATTGGCGAAAAGAGGGAAGAGCGCTCCATCAACAATGGCAACCCTACGATTTACCGAAAACTATTGAAAAACAACTACTAGAATTAGTGAAATATTTCGGTCTCAATTATGGTGCAATTGATATGATTGTCACACCAGATGAACGTTATATCTTTTTAGAAATTAATCCCGTTGGCGAGTTTTTCTGGCTAGAACTTTATCCTCCTTATTTTCCTATCTCCCAGGCGATCGCTGAAGTCCTCGTCAACTCATAAACCAACAAATACAGAGCCAGAGTATTTTATCGCATCGACGAGGCTCTGACTCCAGATTTCCCCCCCGACTACTGACTTGAAAGAGGGTGTAGGGTGTGGGGTGTGGGGTGTAGGGTGTGGGAAGTGGGGAAGTGGGGAGTTTTCTCAGTGAACTGATAACTGATAACTGATAACTGACTCCTAACCCCACCAACAAACTTTTTCAGCAAACCCTACTTAATTTCCAGATCAAGACTTTCTCTCGCGCTTCTATCAGATCCATGCCTATTTTTTCTAAAACTCGCTTTGAAGCTATATTATCGGGAGCGCAGCCAGCGGTCACTGTTTGCATACCAGGTTGAGAAAGTGTCCAGTCCATCATTGCTTTTGTCGCCTCAGATGCGTAGCCTTGTCGTCGATATAACGGTGCTACTTGATAGCCAATTTCTACAGCATCTGTGGGTAAACCTGTGACATCAGGAATAATTTTGATCATCACATGACCAATAAGAGTATTTTCTGCTTGATGAATAATTAAACTCCCCCATCCCCATTCATTTTGTAAGGGGAATTGCAGCAAAATATTCGCAATATCAGGGAAAGCTTGAATCAATTCTTGTTCGGCCCAGTCATCGGCAACTTTTACCCCCAAAATTGTTGCTAATTCATCGATACCTATAATTGCGGCCTTGAGAAGTTCAAGCTTTAAGGGGACTAAATATAATCGTTCCGTCACCAGTTTTTCCAGTGCTTTCATTTGATAAAACTCCTATACCAGTTATCAGTTATCAGTTATCAGTTAGTAGCTTGTTAATCAACTTACCCAGCAAAAACCTGATTCTCTAGTTCTCCTGAGAGGGGAAAGTCTGAATACTCTGTCTCAATTTCAATCTGTTTGTCACCCCATTAGCTATATTCTCACCCATTTTAAGGTTTTTGGGTCTTTATCGTAACGATAATTAAAACCATCTTTGGCAGTAATAATTTTACCTAAACTGGCACGACTCCGGACGTTACTTAAAGAATAATCAGTTAGGGACTGCATTTGTTGATGGGACAAACCTTCTGCTATTTCAGAAACTCCGGCAATTTCCGCATCATGCTCAGTTTTAACCTCAGACAAAGTCTCTATTTTTACCGACGAAAAATTTTCTGATTTTTTTGACATCATCACTAGGTTATTCACTTTTTTGCGCTGATAATCTTCTACAGTTGACAGCTGCCAATGGGAATTTTCTGTTAACTCTAAGACCCATCGATGATAATTAAATAAACTTTCCCGATGACCAACACTAATAAAGGTGGTTTCACTTTCCTGTAATTGCTGATATAAGCTGGCTTCATTGGCCAAATCTAAAGCGCTGGTTGCTTCATCTAAGATAGTAAAAGTGGGTTTAGTGATTAATAGTCGAGCAAAAGCTAATCTTTGTTGTTCTCCGAGGGATAAAATCTGTTCCCAATTGACTTGTTTATCCAAGGTATTTTTGTCAGTTAATAAATGTTGCAGGTTGACTTTTTTTAAGATGTTTTCTAATTCTTCATCGCTCACCTGCTCATTGGTATGGGGATAAAGTAATTGCTGGCGTAAAGTGCCAAGGATAATATAAGGACGTTGGGGTAAAAATAACATTTTAGCTAAAGGAGGACGAACTAAACGACCACTACCTGCTTTCCATAAACCGGCGATTGCTCGTAACAAGGAACTTTTTCCTCGACCACTGGGGCCAATAATCAGTAAGCTTTCTCCCAAAGGGACAGAAACCGATAAATTCTCCACAATTACCTTTTCATAATCGGGAGTTTGTAGGGTAAAATTTTCAAAAGCTAGACGATTATCTTCCAGGGTGGTAATACGACTTAAGTTTTTCGGCTCTTCACTGGCAACTTTTAAGGCATCTGTCAAGGTAGCTAACCGTTCAATATAACTTGAAACTTTACCCGATGTTCCCCATTCAGTAATTAATTGTCCCAAGGCATTAGAAAAAAGGAAACAGCATAAACTCGCTTGACTAATTTCCCCATAATCGATTTCGTTTTTAATAAACATCGGGGTCAAAATAAACATTGAAAATACACTAATCGCTGACTGATAACCTCGATTAAAAAGATTATTAAACCGTTCCCAATTGATCAGGTTTTCCGAGCTTTGAATAACCCGTTGAAAACGGTCTTCAATGATTTTTTCTTCCTGCTCTTCTCCCTGAAAAAAAGCAATTGATTCGGCGTGGTTACGCACATGGGTTAAAGCATAATTATAATCAGCTTTATTATTAAGCTCCGATTGATTAATTTTGTTTAATTCTTGAGTTAGATAAATTGCTATGAAATTTCCTGCGATTGTATAAATTATTAGATAAACCGCAATTTGCCGAGAAATTGTCCAAAGAATAATCGCAAAAGTAATCATTTGCAACCCTTTTTCCACGAAGGTGATTAACAACCTTAGGGTCATGGTCGTAATTGGTTCAATTTCTTGAGATAATCTTTGATCGGGATTTTTTAAAGCTGAGGTAAAATCAATGTTATAATAAGCGCGATCATTGAGATATTTTTTAACGGTTTGTTTGGTTAACCACTTATACCAATCCAATGCCACTTGACGACGAATAAATTGAGAAAAAGCAAATAACCCCGTTGTTCCTATAATCAACAAACTGGATAACCAAAGCGTATTTAGATATTTAGAAAGATCTCTATCTTCAATAATAATATCGAGTACATAACGATTCCAGTAGCTACTAAAAGCTTCTACCCCGACTGTTGCCAAGATACTTAAAAGGATCAAAGCTGACATTCCCCAAGAAATGATCACATCTCCAAAGGCACGTCCATTTAACTCCGTTGGATACCAATAGGGTTGAGCGACAATTTTTAGGCTTTCCCAAAATTGACCAAATAGTGAAAAGGGATTATTGGCGGACTGGTCGGACACAACAGGGTTTTCCGTTGCTTGTTTAGTAGTATATTGAGGCATCTAGATCCAATTGGCAGTTCTTTTACTGTTCTCTTGACAACTCGCTATCATATTGTAGCGGCAGAATTACCTCTTGTTGTCTTTTGATAACATTTTTATCTAGAAGATGAAAGCCAGCTATGGTCAGAAAGCTCTGACATAACTTAAGAACTACTTGACCCACTTTTGTTACTGTGGCAGTCTAGATGCTGTTTACTGATCACTGAAAAACCCCCATCTCTCAATCTCCGTCATCCTCAAAATGATTAGCTAACAGGAATTTTCGACTGGTATTCAACTCTTGCCAAAGCTGGTTAATTTTCTCGTAAGCTTCCGTGGAGGTAAGCTTTCCCCCACTGTGTAAACCAGCGATAAAAGAGACTCTCAGGGCGAATTCCTGCAAATTAGCGTTAAAAACTAAATTTTGTGGCGTGAATAAACCCCTGTAGCTGGTTTTAGGGTAGAGAAAGTTATCTTTAGAATTGAATTTTTCCATTGTTACCGACCCCCAGTATAGGATACCTACATTATTATATGTTTAACCTTTTGTTAACCCAACCTTAACCTAAGAATTTAAACCTGTCCCTAGATTCTTAAGAGAGTAGCTGCTGAACTTGATTAGCCGCCGCTATCCCAGAAGTTAAGGCCGTTTCTAGGGAAGAATTTCTCGATAAATCTCCCCCTTGACACCAATCACCACAGGCAACTAGAGGTAAAGGACTATTAACACTTAAACAGGGTACAGCTAAACCCTGACGGACTAAAGCATAACGCCAACGGTGCAGCTGAGACCAATCCGGGAGAGGCAAAGAAGCACGAGAGAGCAAATCTAGCTTAACTGCTTCTAAATACTCGCTATCGAGATATTTAACCGCAAAATCGGCACTACTATGCACAACAAAGACATAATCAGGGGATGATTGCCGTTTACTGCTATCAAGTCCTAACCAAGCGATATCGGTGGAGGGAGCAACTGCGGGTAAAGAATCGCCATAACCCGCCATTACCGTTAAACAGGGATCGTAAACGATTGATCGCAATTCTGGCATAGTAGTTATATGAGAGTTTTCTAACAATAACGCTGCTTGCGGGGCGGGAATAGCCAGGACAATCGCCGAAAACTCTCCCCGAATTTGACCGTTATTGTTTAAAACCCATTTTCCTTGACGATTTTCCAGACGAGTAACCAGAAAATCTCGTTCAATTTCTAAACCTTTAGCTAAAAATTTCGCCACGCTATTGATGCCAGAAGGAGCAACATAGCTAGAATCAAACCAAGAAGTAACTATATTCTCTCTCAGGAGATTATCAATTAAAGCCGCCGTTTTTTCGCCCTGAACAGTCAAAAAAGGCAAGCCATGATCCACAGCGATCTCTTGATTAGCTCGATTAACCCGTCGCGTGGCTAAACGACCACCAATGCCTCTAGACTTATCAAATAGCTTAACAGTATAACCTCGATCGCACAACTGACGAGCGCAGGTTAACCCGGCTAAACCCGCACCGATGATCCCAACCTTAATCGAAAAATTTGTCACTAGCCTTCCTAATCCTGTGAACCCTTGAGTTAATATTAGTAGTAATCAGCACTAGCGAAACTAAGTTGATTATTGGGGCTGAGGAGGAGAAACCACATTGGACGAACTACGCACAGCTTTGGAGTTAGCCACCGAGGAGGAACTACAGCAAATCACTAACATCCTCTTTTGCCGTCGTTTTAACCCTCTCGATTATCTACGAGCGCCGGACGCAATCGCCGTTCAAAGTCAAGATTGGGATAGTTGGTTAGATAGCGTCGAGGATCGTTTTCGTTACTTGGCTGCCGACGGTGTGACAGTATTAAAAGGTCAAACCGAAAAAGTTAGTTATCGTCAAATTCTCGTCCGTGTCTGTCATTTCCTCAAGGTTCCCTACTCCCAAAAAATGCCGACAACGGAAATTGAAGCGGAAATCTATCTTCACCTCGTTAACAAAGCTTGGAAACGTCTCCCCCCATCGGAACAAAAATCCCTCTCGATTCAAATTCAAAAAGCACTCGCGGATTCCCACACTCCCCAACCCTTACCGGTTCACCTACAACACAATCCCCTCGATATAGTCCTCAAAGGCGGCAGCGTCATCGCCATTAATTCTATCCTGAAACCGATTCTGCTCAAACATATCGCCGGGCAGTTCGCTCTCCATTTTGCCCGCTATCAAGGGGCAAAAACTGCCCTAGTCCAGGGTGGGACAATTGTTAATCAAATCGCCCTACAAACGGCTAAACAGGGCATGACTAGAGCGGCAGCCCGCTACGGAGCCGTCAGAACCGTGTTAAGTTTGGTAGGACCGGCTCTATGGGGTTGGTTTATTGCTGATCTCGGTTGGAAGGCGATCGCCACTGATTACGGCCGGATTATCCCGACTATTTTTGCTCTTGCCCAAATTCGTCTGACTCGTGAGGATTGTTGGCAACCTGCATAACATGAAAAAGATTTTTTGTCAAGGGTGGGAGTGGAATTTAATACTTTTTTCAGTTTTTATCGCCATGGTTCTGCCGGAGTTGGCGGGTATCGGCATTATTATCGTCTTAATAAGGGTTTTTACTGGCAATTTTCGGGCAATTATCCAGTCACGTCTCAATCAAGGTCTCGGTATCGTCACTCTTTGGTTAATGATTAGTGCCAGTCTTTCCCCAACTCCGGGGGATGCTTGGATTGGTTTAGGAAATTTTCTGCCTTTTTTCTTCTTTTTTAGCAATATTCGGCAATTAATTAAAAAACCCTCTCAATTGCGTCAACTAGCTTGGGTGATGGTTATTCCGTCGGTTTGGGTAGTGGTGATGGGATGGGGACAAATTTTTCTCGGTTGGCAAAAACCGGAAGCATTAAAAGGGATTTTTACCTGGCCCTACGGAGCGGGGGGTGAACCTTTGGGGCGGATGTCTTCGGTTTTTATGTATGCTAATCTTCTGGGGGCTTATTTACTCATAACTGTGATTTTAGCGATCGGTTTATTAATTCTAACTTGGCGGCAGTGGCACAGACAAAGAAATAACCTTTTAAATCTCAAAGTCGGGTTTTTAACTTTAACCATATTTATCGACAGTGTAGGGCTATTTTTAAGCAATTCTCGCAATGCTTGGGCCTTAGCCTTTTTAGGTTGCCTAATTTTTGCCCTTTATCTGGGTTGGAATACCTTAGTCGCTGGTTTTGTCCTCTTGGGGGGGGTGATTTCCCTTGCTTCTTGGGGACCAAATCCTTTCAGGGATAGTCTGCGTTTTTTGGTTCCTAGGGCGATTTGGGCGCGATTATCCGATGAAATGTTCCCCAATCGCCCTCTAGCTACTCTCAGATCAACTCAATGGCGTTTTACTCTAGAAATGACCCAAGAAAGACCCCTATTCGGTTGGGGATTACGCAGTTTTACACCTCTCTACGAAAAAAGTCAGGGATTGTGGTTAGGTCATCCCCATAATTTATATTTGATGTTAATGGCAGAAACGGGAATTATCGGCTTAATTTTGTTGTCTGTTTGGGTGGGTTGGATTTATGCCCAAGGGGTGCGTTTATTTATCTTTTTACGGCAACAAAAAGCCGGGGGGGAGTTAATTATCTTTACCTATCTGGTGGCCTTTGGTGCTTGCGTTTTATTTAATCTCGTCGATGTCACCCTCTCCGATGTCAAGATTAATACTATTGTTTGGCTTCTCTTGGCTGCCATTGCTGGTGTCAGTCAAAGGTTAAATTATGAATTATGAAGTGAGAAGTGGGGTGTAGGGTGTGGGGTGTAGGGTGTAGGGTGTGGGGTGTGGGG
>NZ_JAQMSY010000071.1:0-24169 GCF_028329095.1 Microcystis sp. CS-574 | reverse complement strand
GCAGGCAAATTAATAATTTCCACACCGCTATTTAGTCGGTAGATTTCCACCTGCTGCTGTTGAGGATTAATCAACCAACCCAAACGTAAACCACTGGCTAAATATTCGCGCATCTTTTCGCGTAAAGAGGTTAAGGAATCGCTACGAGAACGTAATTCAATCACAAAATCTGGACATAAAGGGGGGAACTTTTCTCGCTCTTCTGCGCTCAAAGCTTCCCATCTTTCCCGTTTTATCCAAGCAACATCAGGAGAACGATATCCTCCCTTTGGTAAACGAAAAATTGTCGAAGAACTAAAGACTTTACCAGAATTACTTTGACGATTCCAAATCGTTACATCAGCAATTAAATCAGCTTCTCTATTACCGCTATTTTCACCCACGGGAGGCATAATTAATAATTCTCCTTTTTGATTACGTTCTAAATTCCATGTTTGATTAGCCTGACAGAGATGATAAAATTGTTCATCGGTCAGATTAACTGTCTCTAGATTTAACACTACAGTTTTCATAATCGCTTCTCCTTTTTGCTACTTTATATCATTGATTCATATCAACCTATTTACCTAATTGACTCTCTAAAAATTCTGGCCAATCGGGATTAGTAGTGTCTAGGGAAATTAGATAGGGTTGTTCTTTTTCATTAAAAGGTTCTGTTTTCTCAATTTGGGCATTTAACACCTCGATAGTAGCGTCAGAAATATCGCCTTTTCTAGCGGCAATCCGTTGTTTTAAAACTTCTATAGGTGCGTGACAATGGACGATATGAAAAGGAATCTTTAAATTTTGGGCATAGGTTAATAAGGGTTCTCGCCAAGCATATTTATCGTAGCGCGCATCGAGAATAACTGGATAACCTAAAGTTATTAAAATTCGGGCTAATTCCGCTAGTCTAGCGAAGGTTTTTTGACTCATTTCGAGACTATATATATCTAGACTTCCTGTTTGATTTAAGTCAATTCCAGCCAAATGTTTGCGAACTGCATCGGAACGAATCTGAATAGCATTAAGATTTTTAGCAATTACTTTCCCTATGGTACTCTTACCCGATGCAGAAAATCCCGACATCAGAATTAATCTCGGTTTCTGCGGTTGTGTGTACTGCCAAGCTAATTGATAATAATCCTGTGCATCTGCTTTAATTTTCTCAGAAAAAGTGTCACCATCAAGCAGAAAACTATTGACTTTTGCCCTCACATACGCTTGTCTAGTCAGGTAGAGAGGCAAGACTTTTAAACCCTCCCAGTCAGCGGTTTGTTCTAAATAAGTATTGACAAATAAATTAGCGAAATCTTCTCTCCCCCTAGCGGTTAAATCCATGGCTGTAAAAGCAAGATCATACATGACATCAACGAAGCGAAAAGATTCATTAAATTCTATGCGATCAAATAATTGTATTTCTCCCTGCCACTGACAGATATTATTTAAATGTAGGTCTCCATGACATTCGCGAATCATCCCTTTTATTTGTCTTTCCTCTAACCAATCTCGGTGTTCTGCGAAGAATTTATCTGTATAAGCTTTTGTTTCATCGTATTGTTTTTGGGTTTGAACAAAATTAATATATTTCTCGGTTTGTTGGTAGTTTTCATCAAAAGCTTGTTTAACAATTTCCAAATTACCAAACTGAGTAATATAGGAATTACTCACAGCTTGCCGATGAAATTGTGCCACTTTTTCAGCCAAAGACTCGATCGCTTTTTCCGTTAGTTCTCCCCGTTCAAAAATTTTACTGAGTAAACATTCTTGGGGAAACTGATTCATTTTTAAAATATATTCTATCACTTTTCCTTCTCCATTTAAACTTATGCTACCCTGTTCTTCATTAATTGACAAAACTTCCAGATAGATATTGTCGGCAACTTTTTTATTTAACTCTAGTTCCTGTTCTAGATAATATTTTCTCTTTTCTAAAGTGGAGAAATTTAAAAAATTATAATTAACTGGTTTCTTGACTTTATAGGCATAATCTCCTGTCAAGAAGATAATTGAAGCATGGGTTTGGATAATTTCAACGGGAATTTTGACAGAATGAGGATAAAAGTCGGGATTTTTTAATTCTTCGATTAATCGGTTGCTATCCATAGGGAGAACTCCTCGGTGGTACATCTCATTTTTGTAAATTTACTAAGTTGAGATTTTTAAAGGGAAAATCTCTGCTAAAATCGGGCTTTATTTCTGATTTTATCACTCAATCTGGGACCTTGAGGGTTTCTACTCCCCGAAACCCGTTAGGGAGGACAGGAATTCGCAACCCGCGTGTGTGGTTTTAGATGTCCCTGGAGGAAGCACCTCTCCCAAAGTTCAGAAAGCATTAGCTTTGCAAGTGGTATGCTTATAGACGGTTGCCCGTACATTTGTATTGGTTTGTTGCTGATAGTCGGTATTTCTGCAAATGTGAGATGCAGCAGGTCTAAATTAATGAAAACTGCATCATGCAGGATGAGAGCTTTGCCAACTCAGCTTTAAGGGACTTGCGGGAATTAGGGATGCAGTTAGTTTTAGATAATTTTGATGCCGGCTATTCCTGATTAAGTTATATTTATAAATACACCTTCGACAGTTTGAAGATCGATCGATCAAACCTTTATCCAATCTTTACCATCAAAAACCAAGCATTTAGCTATGTTATCGACTATGATCAGCCTAGGGCAGAATTTGAATTTACGAGTTATTGCCGTTGGGGGAGAAAGTTTACAACAGTTGGACACTTGCCCACGTCTGCACTGTGAAGAAGTACAATGATTTTGGTTGACTCGGACTTTGAACCCCGAAGATGTGACACATTTGCTGTTAAGTAACTGTTCCGAATTACCCCCAACACTTTATTGAGAAAATAAATTAACTTAAAGACGAATAAGCCGTAGCTTTTGAGAGAATAAATTAACTTATATTTTCACTTTTGTCGAGGTGCTGAAAAAATGATTAATGGTTCATCCAATTCCCGTTATCTCCTGATTGTGGAAGATCCTCAAGGTAGAAGAACAATTACCCTAGAGGACATGAAATATTCTCTGGGTCGTAAGTCTGATAATCAAATTGTTCTTCGCTCTAAACACGCGTCTCGCTATCATGCGACTTTAATTAAAAAGAGTATTGATCGCCAAAAATTTTCCTATTGGATTCTTGATGGTGATTTAGAGGGAAATAAAAGTCATAATGGCATTTACGTCAATGGGTCTAAATGCTTAATTCATGAATTAAAAGATGGTGATTTAATTAACTTTGGCTGTGATATAAATGCCAGTTTTCATTTAATAGCTAGTCAAGCAAAAATAGAGCGAGAATCAGTTGAAAATATAGAACAGTTACAAGGGAAAACTACGGAAAATGAAACCAATTCTAGCCATAATGAACCCCATGCAAAAAGTACCTTAATTCTCCGTCAAGCTCCATCGCAAATCATAAGTTTTAATAGCAAGATTCAAGAGGAATATTCTTCGGTTGTTCTCAAGGATTTACCTAACCGTTCCCTCTTTAATGAACACCTCTCAAGTGCTATTAATAATGCCCAGAAAAATAATCAACTGATCGGGCTATTATTATTGGATGTAGGGCAGCTAAGAAATGTCAACAATCAACTAGGTTATCGACTGGGGGATAAACTATTAAAAATCTTAATTGAACGTTTAAGAAAAAGTTTGCGATCAGAGGATATAGTCGCCCATTGGAGAGGGTACGAATTTATTATCCTGCTGTCACAAATTAATGATGCTAATGATCTAGAAAAGGTTGGTCAAAGAATTATTAAAACCCTAGAAAGTAATAATGAAATCGAAAATCACTCCCTAGTCGTGCGATTAAGTTTAGGTTCAGTTATCTATCCCCCCGACGGCACAGACAGGAAAGTAATATTACAGAAACTGGAGGAAAATTTAGTAGCAGTTAAGAATAATATAAATGATAACTCCCAGATAGAGTCGGTTAATGTTCACCCCAAAAATACTCGTAGTTCTAAAGTTGAATATTTTCTCTATCAGGCAATGAAAAATAATGAATTAGCTCTTTACTATCAACCGCAAGTTAATATCATTAAGGGGCAAGTGGAAGGATTGGAGGCATTATTGTGCTGGTTACACCCTCAATTCGGATTAATTCCCCCTAATCGTTTTTTACCCTTAGTCGAAGAAAGCGACTTAATCCTTGAGCTTAATCGTTGGGTACTAAAAAATGCCTGTCAACAGGCACAAATATGGCAGCAGCGGGGATTATTATACACTCCCATCTCGATCAATTTGTCCCCACACCAATTGCGTGATCCCCAGTTGCTCACCAACCTCAAAGAAGTCTTGACTGAAACCCAAATCGGGCCTTTCTTTCTGGAGGTAGAAATAACTGAGACAAGTTTACTGGAAAATAGCCGCGAAACCGGTCGAATTCTTGGGGATTTGCAGAAATTGGGTATTAGTATTACCCTCGATGATTTTGGCAGCGGTTACGCTTCGATCGCCTATCTCGGTCAATTTCCCGTGAAAAAACTGAAAATAGAGCAATCTTTAACAAAACAACTCACTGATACTCCCCAAGATACCCGTTTTATCTCGTCATTGCTGGCGGTAGCGAAAAGTTTTAACTTAATAGCGATCGCCAAGGGAGTAGAAACCCAACAACAATTAGAAATCCTGCAAGAATTAGGTTGTGAGAGAATGCAAGGCAATCGCATCAGTTCCCCTCTAGCAGTGGAGGAAATGACGACATTTCTCCACACCCACCGCACCCTCTCAGTAATCAGTGATAACTGATTTTGGTCACTGATTCCGGTATGATCTGAACAGATTATCTAGTATCAAATACCTACTCATTCTAGCGTGAGGCTCTTGCCGAACCTGTCAGCAGCAGAAATTTGTGGCGGCGGGGTACTGCTCGATCCAGAGTCTGGTTTAATTACATACTATAGGGTTAACAATTAGTTGTGTATTTAGAGGGAAACTATGGCCAATAAGCCAGAGCGCGTGGTTCTAATCGGTGTAGCTGGGGACTCCGGCTGTGGGAAATCTACTTTTTTACGTCGTTTGACCGATTTATTCGGGGCCGAGTTTATGACAGTGATCTGTTTAGATGACTACCATTGCCTCGATCGCAAACAGAGAAAAGAGGTGGGTGTCACCGCACTCAATCCGAAAGCGAATAACTTTGACCTGATGTATGAGCAGATTAAAGCTCTTAAGGGAGGTCAAGCCATTAATAAACCTATTTATAATCATGAAACGGGGATGATCGATCCCCCCGAAATCATCGAACCGAATAAGGTAATCGTGATCGAGGGACTACACCCCTTATATGATGAACGAGTCCGGTCTCTATTAGATTTCAGCGTTTATCTCGATATTAGCGATGAAGTCAAAGTTAACTGGAAAATTCAACGGGATATGGCCGAGCGCGGTCACACCTATGATGATGTGATGGCGGCCATTAATTCTAGAAAACCCGATTTCAGTGCCTATATCGATCCCCAAAGACAGTACGCTGACGTGGTGATTCAAGTGCTGCCCACCAAATTACTTGAAGATCACGAAAGTAAATTACTGCGGGTTCGTTTAATCCAGAAAGAAGGGGTGGAAAACTTTGAACCCGCTTATCTGTTTGATGAAGGTTCCACCATCGATTGGCGGCCCTGTGGTCGTAAATTGACCTGCACTTATCCCGGTATTAAACTCTACTACGGTCCAGATGGCTTCTTGGGGAATGAAGTGTCGATTCTGGAACTAGATGGTCAATTCGATAACCTCGAAGAAATGATCTACATCGAAAGCCACTTGAGCAAAACCGGCACTAAATACTACGGTGAAATGACGGAATTACTGCTCAAACACAAGGATTATCCCGGTTCCACCAATGGTACGGGTTTATTCCAAGTCTTAGTCGGTCTCAAAATGCGTGAAACCTACGAAAAACTAATGGCGGCCGAATCAAAAGTGGTAGCCCAAGTCTAGTTTCTAGTTTTGACCGAACCGGCATCCTAACCCTAGAGGATGCCGGTTTTTTTAGTCCACTAATCCCGATCGCAGGGCCAACACTGCCGCTTGAGTGCGATCATCCACAGAGAGTTTATTTAAGATATTGCGGACATGGGTTTTCACCGTGCCGATGGTGATATAGAGTCGGTCGCCAATCTGAGCATTACTAAAACCCCCGACAATCAGAGCGAGAATTTCTAGCTCTCGTTCTGTTAGGGGCACATTTTCCAGCAATTGGCGATGTTCTGGGTCAACGCCTTGAATTATCACTGTTTTGCCGTCGGTGTGGCTACCGGTGGCAAAATTTTGGCGCACTTGTTGCCGAATAACGCCGACGATCACGGGATCGATCCAAGGATTGCCTTCGTGGGTGGAATAAATCGCCTCGACTAATTTATCGACGCTGGTATCCTTCATACAGTAGGAATCAGCCCCAGCACTAAAAGCCGCTAAAACCTGTTCCTGGGTGTTGTACATGGTTAGCATGAGGATCTTCGTAGCCAAGCTGTCTTCGCCGCAATTTTGTTGGAAGCGTCGCATTAACTCAATCCCATCGATCATGGGCAAAGCTATATCGATGATCGCTACATCGGGTTTAGTCTCCTCTAGCAGTTTCAGTCCCTGTAATCCACTGATGGCTTCTCCCACCAATTGAATACCCTCTCGATGCTGGAGAGCCGCCACTAACCCCATGCGGGTTAAATCGTGATCCTCTATGACGATAACCCGCACTTTATCCATATTTTTTCCCGGTTGTGCTGAACTAGGCGATGATTCAATAATTTTGGCTTTTGGATTATTAGAGCCGTTCCTAAACATTGACTTCACTCCCTTCCTTGAATTGAATTCCACTTTCTTATCTTCATTCGGCAATCACCTGTTTCCAGTTAATTTTATTTTTACTTAATCAAAGCGGCGATTACAAATATAATTAAACTCCCCTAAAATCTACTCAAATCTACCCAAATCTAGACTTTACTACTCCGATCTTGGTCTTTACTCTTGTACTATAACATCGTGTAAATCTCGATGAGGTAAAGAGTTAACAGGAATAAATTTTCGAGATGCTTGGGTTTTAAGAGAATAAAACCAAGCTCTGGTTCATTTAATTTTTTTAGACTATCTCAACACAAATCTTTTAAGTAAACAAAAAGATATACTTGGGGATTAACTAAGATTAATTAAGCTGAATAATAGCATTTAACTATAGATAAAAGCAAATCCTAATCATTGTCTTCCTTGATGTTATCCTCATACGCCATTTTAGTTTATTTGTCAATAGTGATCTTACCCATTTTCCCCTTGGCCGTCACCTCCAATTGGATTGAGGCGGAATTTTTCCCCACTGTGCCAAGGGACTTGCGTGGGAATAATATCCCAATCGATCGGAGGGCGCAAGCTTTGCGCCCCTACAGTAACGGATTTTGTCCACAATGTAGGGGCGAACTGCGTTCGCCCAAAAGGTACATTATCAAAGCGCAAGTCCCCAATCCAGATAAAAATGGTGTTAGTGGGGAAAAAGCTCACCCCCTAGGATTCCTGTAAAAAAATTAATTCAGCCGGCGTTACCGCTCCTTTTTCGGTAATGATAGCGGTGATGAAAGCGGCGGGAGTAACATCAAAAGCGGGGTTATAAAAATTAACATTTCTAGGGCAAAGGGTTGTCGTCCCCACCTGATAAATTTCGGCACTATCGCGCTGTTCGATCGGTATCCCCGTACCATCCTTAAGGGAAAAATCCACCGTCGATAGGGGGGCAGCCACATAAAAAGGCAGATTATGAGCTTTCGCCACCACCGCGAGGGAATAGGTGCCGATTTTGTTGGCCGTGTCCCCATTGGCCGCAATGCGATCGGCCCCAACGATCACCGCATCGATCAGTTTTTGCTGCATACAGTGGGCCGCCATGCTATCGGTGATCACGGTGACGGGAATTCCCTCCCGCGCACATTCCCAGGCGGTTAATTTTGCTCCTTGCAACCTTGGCCGGGTTTCATCTGCATACACTTGTATTAATCTACCCGCCGTCCAAGCGGAACGAATTACCCCTAAAGCAGTGCCATAACTGGCCGTGGCTAGGGACCCAGTATTACAGTGGGTTAAAATTGTCAGTTTTTCCGGTTGCTCCGGCAGCGCCAATAAACCATGATGACCGATCGCCCGACAGGTTTCCACGTCTTCTTTTTGGATATTGTGGGCAGTTTCCAGGAGATTTTTGCTAATTATTGCCACTTCTGGGCCACTTTCCTGGGCCACTTTTAACATTCGCTCGATCGCCCAGAATAAATTCACCGCCGTGGGCCGGGTTTGGGCTAATCGATCGGCTATTCTAGTTAAATCGGCCAGAAACTGCTCTTTCTGGTCAGTTTTAATTTCCTGCGCTCCTAAAACCATACCGTATGCAGCCGCTACCCCGATCGCCGGGGCGCCGCGCACAATCATCGTTTCGATCGCCCGGGCCATGGCTTCACTGCTGGTGATCTCAACTTCCCCATACTCCATGGGTAAACGGGTTTGATCGATCAGCCAGACTTTGTTATCTTGCCAACGCACGGGATAGATTGAGTTATTCTCGGCATTGTTTGTGGTCATAATTAGTAATCTCCGTAATAGTTGCAAAATTTTGGTTTTTTTTAAGAGGTCTAGTCTCGTGCGCTCTAGTTACTTTAAGCGATCAAGCTTGGATTTTGGTCATAACTAGATTAGGGTTTAATCTTATATATCCCGAATTTTATCCTTTGTATTCTTGTCTAAGTTTTTGTACTCTTTCTATCTCTTTTTCGGTCGGGTGTAGAGTTTTTTTTGCGGGTGATTCTCAAGCGTTCGGCTATTCTTGCCACTGTAGTCACACTTAACAATATACCGGTTCTTTCTAGGAATAGTTTCGATAGTTCGGCTAGAGTTGCGTCATTATTTTCCTCAATCAAATCACCGAGGGCGATCATCTGTTCTGGCGTAAGTTTTAAATGACGACCACATCGATAAGTCTTCGGTCGAATATCTCCCGTTTCTCGAGATTGCTTCAAAAGCTTTTGTACGAAACTTAAGGTTACACAGAATCTTTTCGCTAATTGTCTTTGAGAGATGGGTTCGTTATAATAACAGTCTAGGATTTTCTGACGGAACTCTACTGGATAGGATTTCATTTTTTGTACAATTTAGCTATCGATAACATTATACTCATTGAAGACATTATGCTGCCGGGTCGATTGTACCCAGTAATCAGTAGTTCAAAAGTCAATACAAATGCTTTAGGGTAAGGGTTTGCTGATTTTTTTTGGACAGGAAGTTCGGGAATAAAAAAATAATTTCCTGTCTCCTGACGGCCGACAATTGATGTTTACTTTTCCTCTGGTCTTCTTGCTGCTAATTGGTCTAAAATTTCGGCGTGAACTTGGCGAGTAATTGGATAAAAATAGGCAAGAATTAAACTAATGATCAGAAAAAATGCCGGTAAAGGTGCAATTGCTAGGCGAATTGCTATTAAAGCACTATCCGGCTGCAGGGGAATTGCTTCTCCTGGTATTCTCGGTTTAAACCCCGATGTTTCTAGAGCAATACCGACAATAAATAACCCCAAAGCTAAACCAATTTTTTGCAAAAGTACCATAAAAGCATAAAAAATACCTTCTCGACGTTTTCCTGTTTTTAATTCGTCTAATTCAATCACATCAGGAACCATTGACCAAGGAATTAAATAGGCCACAGATACGCCAAATCCCGCCAAAACTGCCAAAATATACATTAAAGTTATTTCTCCTGGTTGGAGCAAAAATAAACCAATTTGGGCAATAATCCAGAATATCATCCCTAAAAAATAGACTATCTTTTTGTCTAATTTTTGACTAACTGCTTGCCAAAAAAATAACATCACTAAAGCTGTCCCCTGTACTGCTAAAGCGACTAAACCCGATTCTGCTTCCGATAGTCTCATGTAGCTGACGACATAGTAAACCAAAATCGAGGCGGTTAATTGTACTCCTAACCAAGCACAAAGATAGATGCCAATAACGTATAAAAAGGGACGATTACCAAAAACTATTTTTAATTGTTCTTTCAGGGGAATAGTTTCGGTATTATCAGCAGCTTCTCTCTGTTTAATTGCCGCACCATCCCTGAGATGATTTTCAGTTTTACCATAGTAAATAGTTAAACCAGAAACTATCCCTTCTATTCCTAATAAAATTGTGGAAATAGCGATAAAGTCTCTGGGATTTCCCCCCATTTTTCCTACTCCATAGACCAAGGAAAGCGCACCGATAACTATAAAAGCAATTGCCAAAACTTTTTTCTGAGCGGGATTGAGAATCGCTTTTGCTCCTCGTTCTTGTAAAACTAAAGCGCACCAAATAACTGCTATAATTGAGATTAAAGCACAAACTACACCTAACAATAAAAAAGCTTTATGGAGATCATTGGCATAGGACGATGAGACGAGAATATAGAGAATTAATGAGAGAATGCTACCCCCGATCGAAAAGGCAAAACGAAAACTATTTAAGCGGGTTCTCTCATTATAATCATAAGTTAATTCAGGGGTGAGAGCCTGGTAGGGAAGATTGACTACCGTGTAGGTTAAATTAAAAATAATGCCGATAAAAATATAATATAAAAATAACCATAATTGGTTATTGGTCGGGATTAACCACAGTAAAAAATAGCTAATTCCGAAGGGAATCGACCCCAATAACATCCATGGTAAGCGACGACCCCAGATAGTACGAGTTCGATCGCTCCACATACCAATGATCGGATCGTTAATAGCGTCGAAAATTCTCACCACCATCAGCACACTACCGGCTAATCCTGCCGATAATCCTGCCACATCAGTGAGGAAAAATAGCAGGTAAAATACTGAGATATTGGCAGTGATAGCTGGTCCCAAATCGCCAGCACCATAGGCGATTTTTGTGGTTAAATTGAGTTTTTCATAACTTAAATGAGCCATAAACGCAATTACAGAGATTAAAATAAGCTTAACTGTTCTGGGGGCATTGTCAACCTTTTTCACCCAATATCCAAGAGGTCTAATTATTTTAAGACCATGGTAATTAAACCCTGTTGACCGAGAAGAATTTCCCGCAGCATCGT
The DNA here is from genome assembly GCF_028329095.1 of Microcystis sp. CS-574. Lineage (NCBI taxonomy): Bacteria > Bacillati > Cyanobacteriota > Cyanophyceae > Chroococcales > Microcystaceae > Microcystis > Microcystis sp. CS-574. Next base: position 13,121 of record NZ_JAQMSY010000071.1, on the reverse strand, counting down.
ACAAATTCCCACCCAAATAATCGGAGAAATGTCAACTCCTCCTAAGGGGGGTATGAGTTTACGCACGGGGATTAAAAAAGGTTCTGTTGGCCAGGCAATAATATTAAAGGGGAAGCTATTTAAATCTACCTGTGGATTCCAAGTCAGCACGATCCGTAAGATAAACAAAAGGGTCATCAACCCTAAGATAATTCCCAATGTCCAACTTAATGCGATCGCTGTGTCCATAGTCTCCAATCCCGTCTTTTTTACTGATTATCTTCCCTAAAATATAACAGTTTTTGTCTCATAATCACTGCAGCACCCTGCCAGTTATTCTTGTCAACCTCCTGGATAAAAATGCCGACAGAAAAAGTCCCCATAGGGCTTGACAAACCAGCCAGACTTGACTTATACTTTTCTTATAGTGGGAATCCGTGTCGTCCTGGAGACCCTCTCTTTTCAGGCCAGATAACGACCATCTTTTCCTGACCTCAGAAGTAACTAGGGTTTGCTGAACGTCAGTGGAAGCCTTGCTAGAAAAAGGCTTTACTACTTTTTCAGAAAAAAGTGCAATAAACAAATGTTGAGAAATCGATCCGAGGTACTCAAAACCCTGGCACTTTCGCTCCTCGATTGCAAAGGGTTCCGCTTCCCAGAGTGCGAGGTTATTCTGACTTCCCCTACCGAAGACCGGCGGCCGGATTCTGACTCGGAGACTCCTGAATACTGACTCCTAACCCCACCAACAAACTTTTTGCCGCAAACCCTAATCAAAGATGACAGAATTTCGCATCGAGAAAGACAGCATGGGAGAAATCCCCGTACCTGCCGATAAACTTTGGGGAGCGCAGACCCAAAGATCTCTACAATACTTTAGTATCGGTGATAATCTCATGCCCCGGGAGATGATCCGGTCCTATGCCATTCTCAAAAAAGCCTGTGCAATTGTCAATCAGCAAAAAAATCGTCTCAGTCAGGAGAGAAAAAACCTTATCTGTCAAGTCTGCGATGAAATTTTAGCTGGACAACACGCAGATAACTTTCCCCTCTACGTTTGGATGACGGGAAGTGGCACCCAGTTTAACATGAACATCAACGAAGTCATCTCCAATCGTTGCAGTCAACTGACGGGGAATCCTCTGGGTAGCAAAACGCCCGTGGATCCTAACGATCATGTTAATATGTCCCAATCGACTAATGATTCCTTTCCCTCGGCCATGTATATTGCCGTTGCCTTGGCAGTCAAGGAAAAATTAATTCCCAGTCTGCAACTATTACGGAATAGTCTCGATGAAAAGGCGCAATTATGGGCAAATATAGTTAAAATTGGTCGCACTCACCTACAGGATGCCACCCCTTTAACCCTCGGACAAGAATTCTCCGGTTATGTGGGTTTATTAGATGATGGCAGCGATTGGCTAGAAAAATGTCTAGAAAAAGTCTATCGTTTATCCTTGGGAGGAACAGCAGTGGGTACGGGAATTAATGCTCCCCCAGATTTTGATCGAGATGTGGCTGCCGAAATCGCTAATCTGACTAAATTACCCTTTATTACCGCTCCTAATAAGTTTACCGTGCAAGGTTCCCACGATGCTCTAGTTTTCTTGAGCGGGGGACTGAAAACTATCGCTAGTTCCCTCTATAAAATTGCTAATGATATCCGTTTACTTAGCTGTGGTCCCCGTTGTGGAATCGGAGAATTACAGCTGCCGGAAAATGAACCGGGTTCTTCAATTATGCCGGGGAAAGTTAATCCCACCCAATGCGAAGCTTTATCGATGATAGCAGTGCAGGTGATGGCTAATGATTTAGCGGTGACGATGGGAGGCGCCGGAGGACATCTGGAAATGAATGTCTATAAACCGCTGTTGATTCATAATCTCATGCAGTCTATCCGGCTGCTCACGGATGGTTGCGCTAATTTCTGTCAGTTTTTGGTTAAGGGGATGACTGCTAATCAAAAACAAATTGAGACTTTTTTAAATCAATCCTTGATGCTGGTGACTGCTTTAAGTCCCGTGATTGGCTACCAAAAGGCTGCCTACGTCGCTCATTATGCCCTAGAAAAGGATTTAACCCTGAAAGTGGCAGCCTTGCAACTAGGATACATCGAGGAAGAGGATTTTGATCGCATTGTTGACCCCGCTAAGATGGTCAATCCCTACGTTGCCGATGGTTAATTCTCTCAAGGGATAACTGCCACAAAAATCAGAGGTCGCAGGCAGGCACGGATTCCCATTATACATACAAGTATATGGCAAGCGGCGGGATTTGTCAAGCCCCGCTGGTCAAAATTTCTCCTAAACTTGGGTAATGATAACGAAGAAAACAAACAGAAAAATCATCAATGCTCCTGTCATGCGGAAGAAGGATTTAGGAAGATTAATAATTTTCTCCAGTTTCAGGAAACCCACCAGAAAATAAGCGACGATTGCTAGGAGAATCGGTATAACTAAGCGCAAGATTGCGCCAAGGGGACTAAAGAAAAACTCACCGATTTTATAGCGGGGTGTATCTTCTTCCTCGTGAGGAGAAATAGTTACACTTGTCCAAGTTTCTCCCCCATCGGTGGAACGAAAAACTGTAGTTTTAGCGCCACCAAAACCGAATAAAGTTTTATCTTGAGCATAATTAGGAGAAAACTGGACGGAGATACCAGAGGAAGGGATACTATGAATTTTCACTAGGGGTATTTTAGGATCACCAATTGATTTAAAAGTTTCCCCACCATCGGTAGATTTAAACAAACCATCTCCCTGTAAACTAACCATTACCGTGCGATCATTAGCATAATCAGGAGAGATAGCAATGGTTTCTACCGAAGTATTGGGATTAAACCCCGGTTTCTCTAATTTTGTCCAACTTTTAGCCCCATCTTTGCTGACAAACAAACCAGAAACTGTCCCAGCAAAAATAGTTCCATCCTTGGGATAATTGGGAGACATTGCCAACTGTACATTAGGGGTTTTTGATAGAGGTGTTCCTTGGCTGACATTTTTCCAAGTTAGTCCACCATCAACACTTTGATAAATACCCTCTTTTCCCGTGACAAACAAAGTTTTATCCTTAGCAAAATCGGGGGAAGCTACCATAGCAGGGGCATAATTACCGAAAATTCTGCCCACTTCACTAATATTTTTAACCGTATTTCCTCCATCGGTAGAACGAAATATTCTACCCTGCTGATTGGTGAGAAAAAGAGTTTTATCCTTGGCAAAATCTGGAGAAGGAACTATTCTCGGACCGCGGACTTTCTGATCGATTTCGATAATTTTCCATAAATCACCACTGTTATCGGATTTGGCAAATTTATTGCGTAAAAACCCCGCAAAAATAGTTCTATCTTCTCCATAGTTAGGAGAAAAGGCAATGTCAAAGAAACGCCGGGGATCTTGTCCTGATTCTTCGGGATCTTTACCAAGTCGATAAACCTCTAAACCGCGATTAATTGGTGTCCAAGTTTCCCCTTTATCCCGACTGATGAAGATATTGCCTACATAATTAGCCATGACGACAGTGCCATCCTCGGCATAATTAGGAGAAACCGCCAAGGCGATAACTGTTCCCCGGTCTAACGTTTCTATTTCCTGCCATTGTTTGCCGCTATCTGTGGTTTTAAATAAGCCATTAAATCCCCCTAAAAACATCGTATCTTGAACTATTTTTAAATCCATAAAGTGGGGAACTTTATAATCATCAGCCTGTTTATCTTTGGTTAAACCCTCGCTCATTTTTTTCCAACTTTTGCCCCCATCCTGAGAAACATACATTCCGTCATGCCAAGTAATGGCATAAAGAGTGGAGTTTTGAGCATAGTCGGGAGAAATAACGATGTCTTCGATGATTTTATCCTTAATTCCTTCGTTAACAGCTTGGAAGGTTTTACCATCATCAACGGTTTTAAAAATACCCGCTTCTTTTGTGCCGACAAAAAAGGTTTTATCCCTGTCTAAATTAGGAGAAAAAGCAATTGTATCTACTGCCCCCATATTAGCAGGTAAGGGGAGATTCTGCCAAGTTTTTCCCCCATCGGAGGAAGTGTATAATTTACCCTGTTCATCCCCGAAAAAAATGCGATCAGGATTGCTGGGAGTAATAGCTAGAGAGGTTATCAGTGCCGTGGTGGGGAAAATATTTGACCAATTTTTACCGCCATCTTCGGTTAAATAAACCCCTTTTTCTAATCCCACTGCTGCTGCTATATTGGGATCGGAAGGGGCAATTTCTACGAAGTTAATAAAGTTAGTTTCTAAACCCTGATTAACTTTCTGCCAAGATTCCCCCGCATCTTCACTTTTATAAATACCATTGGATCTTGAAGCTAAATAGAGAATATTTTTATTGAGGGGAGATAGGGATAAGGAACTTAATTCCCCCGTATAATCTAAACCTTGAATTAATCTTTTCCAGTTGCTACCTCCATCCCTAGACTTATAAAAGTTATTTCGTACCAATATATATACTGTATTATCTGTCTGGAAATCACGAGAAACTTCCACTTGACTAATTACATCATGGGGACGATGGGCAAAAGCAGGATTACTCCAAAGACAAAAAACTGTAGCGATTATCCATAAAATGAGATTAAACTTATGGGCGAATCTCCGCAAACTTTGGCGATTAATCATACTTAAACTACTAATATCGAGGATAAAAATTGACCTAATCTAGCAAAGGGCGATCAAAATTTAAGCAAGGGTTCTGTAGGAGCATAGACGAAAATGGCGATTATAACCATTACTAAAATCAGGCTTATTTGCTATCAGCATAGATTAGAGCCAATCTCTACACTTTGATTATTGTAGAGACTCATTGCCTTTTGTAACCCCTGTTTGAGACCAAGTTCGATCGCTTTTCTGGACAAGTCTAACACTTTCAAGATTACTTGGTTTTCTTGGGGGGTGAATCGGCCTAAAACGTGGGAAATAGTCGCTTTTTCGCTTGATTTACCGATTCCTATGCGTAAACGAGCGAAGTTTTCCGTGCCAACGTGGGCAATCATCGATTTAATACCGTTGTGTCCGCCCGCCGATCCCGATAGACGGATTCTCAACCGGCCTAGGGGCAGATCCATATCATCGTAAATGACTAAAATCGACTCTGGAGCTAGTTTATACCAGTCCAGCACCGATCGCACCGATTGCCCGGAGCGATTCATATAGGTTTGGGGTTTCAAGAGACGAATTTTGCCTGGGAAAGGACCGTCACCCTCGGCGATAAAACCTTGAAATCGCTTGTTTTCCTGCCAAGATAACCCCCAATCCCGCGCTAATGAGTCCACAGCTTCAAAACCGATATTATGACGGGTGCGATCATATTTGGGTTCGGGATTACCCAAACCGATAATTAGCTGAGGAATGATTAAATTAGGGGTTTTATCGGAATTCATAGGGGAAAATCGGGTTTTTAACCAGGACCCGACTCTTATTATCACCGAATTAGCACTCCGAGCGCTGGAACAAAGTTTCTAGATAAACCTTGGCACAGCTATTTTGTTCCTCAAAATTCATCCTTTCGGGGGATTGACAATTAAGCAGAAAAAATGACAATGCCGCCGTAAACACACCATCTTGATCCCAACCGGGGTGAGTTTCTAGGTATTGTTGTAGGGATTGGTGGAGAATTTCGGGGATTTCTGCCAAGATACTGACTGATGTATTCATATCGTTTACCTCTGATCGGAAGTGGGGAAATCCCTGACTGGTGCAGTGGACAGTAAGGACTATTGTGAGCCAAGTTGGAGGGAGTTGCAATATTACCAGATGTAAAGGAATGCTTTAGAAAAACTTAATATTTACGAGGGAATAAGGGTTAGAGCCAGATTTTATTTACTTAACTTAACATTAACTCAGTATCTATCGATGGGGATTTTGACAATCAAGATTAATTTTTTCTGGAAGCAAGTGCCGATTATATCGCTGTTGCCTGTGGAAAAGTCTGGGTAAACTGTGGAAAACTGGGGAGTGAGTGGGGAAATACTGGGGAATGTATGGGGGAAAACATCGGGGAAAAATAAGATTTGCAAATTTTAGTCAGCAGTGCTGCTCAAGACTACTTAGGGTTTGCGGCAAAAAGTTTTTCGTGGGTGCAGGGTGTAGGGTGTGGGGTTTTACCGATTTTGAAGTAGTCAGTTACCTAATTTTTAGGGAAAAAGTCCAGGAATTTTACCCCCGATCACTCCAATGGTCAGCAGTTTTTGAGGTCAAAAAAGTCTAAAAGCCTTATCTAACAAGGTTTTTAGATTTATTCAGCCAACCCTACTTAGGCACTCTTGCCAGAGTACCTTTTCTAGTTGAATGCTGGCTGCTATGCTTTTACCACCAATACGGAACAGGTAGCTTCTGCCACCACGAGACTACTAACAGAATCTTCGATCACCCGTTGAACTCCCGTTAATCCCCGGCTGCCGATCACGATCAGATCAGCTTGATAGATATTAGCTAAACGAATAATTTCCTCCGCTGGATCGCCAAAGATGACCTCGATTTCACTAGGGGTAGCAATTTGGGATTGATAGCAGCGCAATTGATCTTCAATGATCTCACGGGAGGGATGAGGGCGATCCACTGCCGATTCATCTCCCTCCTTGCTGAGAATATGGGTGATGATGATGTAAGAATTTGCCGTTAGCGAGAGGGAATTCAAAGCATGAAGGACTCGATGGGATGATTCCCCACAATCCAAGGCAACAACGATATTTTTAAACATTTTGACTAAATCCTGCCACTAAATAAATTTTCAATTAAGATTCCGGAGCAAAAAAATCTATAGACAATTTTATAGGTTATTGCGATCGGTTAAGATTTCGTAACCTGCGGCGGTTACTAAGACAGTATGCTCAAATTGAGCGGAGAGAGCATTATCCATCGTCACCACCGTCCAACGATCGCGCAAAGTTCTGGTATGTTTAGATCCCGCATTGACAATTGGTTCAATTGCCAGAGTCATCCCGGCGCGGAGTTTGACATTGGGTAACTGATTAGTGCGAAAATTAAATACCGAAGGTTCTTCGTGGAGATTTCTGCCGACTCCATGGCCGGTAAAATCTTCTACCACCTGGAAACCGTTAGCTTGAACGTGATCTTCGATCGCTCCTGCGATATCGAGCAGATAATTGCCAGCTTTTACCTGATTTATGCCTTTATATAAAGCTTCTTCCGCCACGCGGATTAATTTTTCGGCTTTGGGAGAGACGGAACCGATCGCGATCGTGATACAGGAATCCCCATGATAACCTTGGTAGTAGGCCCCCGTATCTACCTTTAACACAGAACCGGCTTTGAGGCGTTTTTTCGGGCTAGGGATACCGTGAACGACTTCGTTATCGACGGAGGCACAAATCGAGGCAGGAAAGCCATAATAACCTTTAAAACTGGGAGTAGCACCCATTGCGCGGATACGTTTTTCCGCATGAGCATCCAGATCCGCCGTCGTCATCCCGGGTTGAGCGATCTCGGCAATTTCCTTGAGGACTGTGGCGGCAATTTTACCCGCTTGTCGCATAATAACGATTTCTGCGGCGGATTTGGTTTCGATTCCCCGGCGGCTTTTCTGTACTCGCGGTGAACCTACTTGCTCTGGGGTTTTAGTTTCGGGAAAAAGCAGCTTGGTTAGGATGTTCATGGAGATTTGGCTGTCGAGTCTTTACCTAACTTAGCATTTTCCCGGCGATCGATGACCACTCTGGAGAAATCAAAAATCTTCCGTTAGGTGAGGAGACAGGAGACTCCGAGACAGGAGATAGGAGATGGGAGCAGGGAGCGATGAGCAGGGAGATGAGGATAAAAAAGACAAGAGACAACTATCCTAGCCATAAAACCGAAAATTATCGCAAATTTATCTGACTTTTAAGATATTTTGAGCCGATAGGTAGTCGGACATAAATTCTGTTGTCTATCTTAAGAAATGTAAATTGCCGCAATTCTTACTGACTCCTGACTCCTGACTTCTGACTCCTTACCCCACAGTTAACTTTACTTTTGTCCAACTACTTAGCACCTCGAGAACTTACTTTTGCAGGAGGTCTAAGGAACATCTAGAAAAGCTATAGTAGGAAAAAGGCTATTTTTCTGGCGAGGTGACAATTTATGGCAGTCAAAAAAGAGTTTTCCAGTTTTGAGGAACTGTTGCAAACCACTAATCTTCCCGTGTTAGTGGATTTCTATGCCACTTGGTGTGGTCCTTGTCAAATGATGGCTCCGATTCTAGAACAAACGGGAATGTATTTCAAAAATCGCCTACAAATTGTCAAAATTGATACAGACAAATATCCCAATTTAGCCACTAAGTACGGTATTCAAGCTTTACCGACTTTAGTAGTCTTTAAAAATGGTCAACCGATCGATCGAATTGAGGGAGTGGTGCAGGTTAACCAACTGGTTCAACATTTACAAACTCTGTTGTAAGATAATTTTGAAACAGAACTAGGAGTTAGTGTCATGGCAAAGGCGATTTGGAATGGTGCAGTGGTAGCGGAAAGCGATAACTGCGAAATTGTCGAGGGAAACTACTATTTTCCCCCCGATACCGTCAAAGCTGAATATTTCCAACCCAGTAACACCCATACAATTTGTTCTTGGAAGGGAGAGGCTAGTTATTATACTCTCAGGGTAGATGGACAAGACAATAAAGATGCCGCTTGGTATTATCCCGATCCTAAGCCAAAAGCCCAAAATATTAAAGGATATATCGCTTTTTGGCGAGGTGTGCAGGTTGAGAAATGATCGCCATCTACCCCGGCAGCTTCGATCCAGTTACACTCGGTCATTTAGATATTATCGAACGCAGTGTGCCACTATTCGAGCGAGTAATCGTGGCAGTTCTCTGCAATCCCCATAAAAACCCCCTGTTTAGCGTCGAACAACGCATAGAACAGATCAGCTACTGTACAAAACACCTGAAAAACGTTGAGATAGACAGTTTTTCAGGATTAACGGTTGAATATGCCAGATTGAAAGGTGCTAAGGTGCTGTTGCGGGGGTTGCGGGTTCTCTCAGACTTTGAAAAAGAACTGCAAATGGCACATACCAATAAAACTCTCTGGGAAGGAATCGAAACGGTTTTTTTGGCCACCACTAAAGAATATAGTTTTTTAAGTAGTAGCGTGGTTAAAGAAATCGCTCAATTCGGTGGCTCCGTCAGTCATCTAGTCCCGGAAAACGTTTCTAGGGATATTTACTCATACTACAGTTAACATACTAAAATACAGTAATGAGGACGATCTGAACCTATGGCGCGCCGAGAACCTAATGATCCCAGAAAAGCAGTACCTAACACTTCTAATAGTGGGGTTCCCAGTCCACCCGTCGATTTCGATATCTATCAGGATTTGGCGCGTCTGCAAGAGATGATTTTTGATAGTTTCCATATCCCCCTCACCCGTTGGACAATGATCGATGAGGGACAGATAGCTGAACAAATCGATCTTATCTATGAAACCGTGCCACCGGCAGTACAGAAAGCTTTAGCAATTTTGCAGGAAGAACAGGAAATTATCACTAAAGCAGAGGAATACGCTCAACAAGTCCTGCGTTCCGCTCAACAAAGAGCCGCCCAAATTCTCGACGAGTCCGGTATTATTCAACAAGCAGAACGGCAAGCGGCCCAAATTCGTCAACGGGTTCAACAGGAATGCGAATCCTTGCAACAACAAACCCTCGATGAAATCGAACAGATGCGTCACAGCACCTTGCAGGAAGTACAACAGTTACGACAAAAAACCCAAGCTGAATGTCATGAAATTCAAAAAGGCGCTGACGACTATGCTGAAGCGGTTTTAGAAGATCTCGATCGACAATTAGGGCAAATGTTACAAGTTATCCGCAACGGTCGTCAACAGGTAAGATCGAAACCAACATCTTCAAAAAATCTACCCGGAGAACGTCCTTAATCAGTTATCAGTTATCAGTTATCAGTTATCAGATGTAAGTTTTAAGTTAATTAGTTAGTTATCTTTATCCCTGATTACTCTTTACTATTTACCGATCGCTGAAAAGAACCAAACCTCCGATTCCTCACCGATAACTGATAACGGAATTTCATGAATAACTCCTCCTCGAATTCCCATCTATTCGGACGCTTTCTTAGCGGGTTATTTAGCTGGAAAATTTGGTTATTTCTCCAGATATTTCAAGGTAGTAAAAGCTTTTATCGATTCCTGTATCATTATTTATATCGTCGTCCTAAAATTGATCGCATTCTCGGTAGCGATGTTATCTATATCCCTGAGAAAAAACTTTATAGCATTCCCCTCGATGTGCTGAAAATGGAGCAGCAAATGGTTAATATTGATCGCCAGCAGTTGACTTCTGTTACCACGTGGAAAGTTAAAACAATTCATCCCACCATCACCGAAACTGAGATCCAATTCCACGATATTACCGTCGATTTACAACAGGTACACCTGATTAAATCAGATCTTAATAACTACGATTATATTAACACTCGCCGCTTGGCTCCTCTGGTGAAAACCTTGCTTTTTGAAATTAACCCCAAAATTGCCAGTTTAGTAGAAAAGAAAAATCAATTACATAGACTGCGAAATCTGGCCGCATCTTCCGAAATTTTTCATTCACAAACTCCATTGTATGATCGAGCAATTAATCAAGTCCAGCTAATTATCGATCAAGCGGAAACTTTGAGACAAGAATGTTTAAAATTTATCCGAGAAACCCTAATCGAAAGGGAATTAGTCCAATCCGATATCGATAGCAATCTCGTTGATTGTAACCTCGATTTTGCCAGTCAATATCAACTAATTCAAGAAAAATATCAACTCTGGAAAGAAGAAGTACAAGCTTATTTTGAATTAAAAGATTCTTCTCTACTTAAAAATTAACTATCACCGTCAGTAATCAGTTATCAGTTATCAGTTATCAGTAATCAGTAATCAGTTATCAGTTATCAGTTATCAGGAGATTATTTTGATTTATTCTCCCCACTTCATAATTCATAATTCATCTACTTTTTCAGCAGGATTTAGTATTATGTCTGATTTAACGGTAATTCGTGAACATATTTTTGCTTGGGGAAAACGCACCTATATCATGGGTGTTTTGAACGTTACTCCCGATAGTTTTAGTGATGGGGGAGAATTTGACAATGTTGAAAATGCCCTGCTACAGGCGATGAAAATGATCGAGGCTGGGGCTGATATAATCGATATCGGTGGTCAATCCACCCGTCCGGGAGCGCAAGAAATTAGCCTAGAAGCAGAATTATCGCGAGTTATCCCCGTAATCACCGCTATTCGACAACAAAGTTCTATTCCTATCTCTCTCGATACCACTAGGGCGATTGTAGCAGCCCAAGGTATCGCCGCCGGGGCCGATTTGATCAATGATATTTCCGGGGGAACCTTCGATCGCCTATTATTGCCGACGGTGGCTAAATTGGCCGTTCCCATCATCCTCATGCACCTGCGGGGCAATCCGCAAACCATGCAATCTCTAACACATTATGATGATTTAGTCAAGGAAATTAAAGAATTTTTACAGAATCGTGTTAAGGAAGCTTTACAGTGGGGTATTGCTAGGGAAAATATTATCATCGATCCGGGGATTGGTTTCGCCAAAACTGGGACACAAAATCTTGAGTTATTGCGAGAATTAAAGCAATTTCGGGATTTAGATTTACCTATTTTGATTGGATTGTCGAGAAAACGCTTTATTGGCGAGATTACAGGCAAAGATGACCCAAAAGAACGAGTTTTCGGAACGGCGGCGGCCTGTGCTATAGCGATCGCTAAGGGGGCCGATATCCTGCGCGTCCATGATGTGGCTGCGATCGTAGATGTGAGTAAAGTGGTGGACGCAATCGAGCGAAGTTGAAAATTTTTGCTAGTCTTAGAATCATCCACAGTTTGATCGAAATTAGCGATGAATAGCCAACTGACCAGCGATTATTGTATGTTACCCGTGATTCGATCTCCCCGGGATTATCAAGTTTTTCGCATTAGCGCTGGGGATACGAATCGTTTAGCGATCGTCTTTGATTCTACCGTAGCGGGGGATTCCTTGACCGTTTGTGTGGAAATTTTCGATCCCCACGGTCGCACCCCTACTCATCGTCATCATTTTGCCGTAGAAATGTTTTTTATCCTCAAAGGGGAGGGAATGGCTATCTGTGATGGTAAAGCGATTCCCCTGGGGCCGGGGGATAGTTTATTAGTCCGTCCCACGGGTATTCACGAGATTAGAAATGTGGGGGACGGAAGACTTTATGCACTATGTTTTATGGTTCCCAATGAGGATTTTTCGGAATTAATTCGTAATGGCATACCAGAGGAGTTAGACGCAGAAGATTTAGAGGTGTTGATGGGAACTATTAAAGGATAATCAAGCAATATCATCCCTTAAATTTTGGGCTTTTTTTCAGGAAAAGAGCGATAAAAAAGGTAAAGGTTCCTCCCAGAAGGCCGAAGATTAGCCAATTTAATCTTGGATAGCCTTTATTGATAGCGATGACTGTAGCAATGGCACCGATGAGACAATGCCAGAAAAAAAGCAACAAGAATAAATCCAAGCTCGGGGAAACATCACCAATTAGTTTCATATTTTATCAGTAGAGCGAATAGAATTTTTCCAATGACCGAATCCCTGACCCGATTTTATGTTTATTCACATCTATAAGTATTTCTCTTATTTTTTTGTCCAAGGCCATTTTGTTCCCATCTCGGTTAAAGCTGAAAAAACTAGATAGAGAATGAGAAGGGTAACACCAAAGAGAAAAGTCAATAAGTCGTTATTCATCGAGTTATCACTGATAGGTTAAAGGTCACTGATTCGCTACCATCCATTTGTTCACTACTTAGCAACTGCTGTTTTTATAGACTTTTTAAACAGGTGTGATTATTGTTGCTGTTGTGCCAAATAGTTAAGCACTGTGTCCAGAGTTAAGTCTAATCGTTCCGAGATTTGTTGCGGGGTTAAACCGAGGTCTTGCAGTAGAGAAATTGTTTTCAATTTTTGCAAGTTTATTCCCTGTTCAATTCCCTGTTCAATTCCCTGTTCAATTCCCTGTTCAATTCCCTGTTCAATTCCCTGTTCAAAAGCTTCTTGATAGAAACGAGTTTGTTTTAGGTCTTGTAGTTCCAACATAGCTTCTATTTCCTCTCGACTTTTTTGGGGTAACTTATAAAT